>JAACEL010000043.1 GCA_011682535.1 Nitrospiraceae bacterium
TGAGTAAAACCGCAGGAATAGCCAGCTATTTCGAGGTTCTTGCGATTGAGAAGCGCTCGAAGGTGGCGTGAAGATGAGATGCGGAAACGGTGGAGTTATTCTTGCGCGAGCCCTTAGTTGGGGAATCGTCCGCCTACGGCGCATTGTGCGACGCAGGGGGCCCGAAGAACGGCACGTAAGCGGGGATCGTCGCCCCCGGTATCGTGCATGCCCGATCCATCTCCGCCACCAACAGACCGTAGTCGCGGAACACGAAACAGAATTCGCCGCCAGACGTCTCGGACAACGCGGCCAGCGCGTCGCCCAGCGGGGTATCCTTGATGCTCACCGTCACCGGCCAATCGGCGAAGTGGCCGACGGCGATGTTAATGTCGTACACATCGCTCAATGTCGCCAACACCTCGCCCAGCGGCGTGTCCTGCGCTTCCAACACGGACGACTGGGCCATCACGTCGCGGTAACGTTCGGGTATCTCGGGCCGTGGCGTCCGCACGGGTTCCTGTCGCCCGGGGCTCTCCGGGCGGTGCTCCATCTCGCGTTCGTGCTCCGGGTCGCGCGGTTCGAAACCCGGCCCCACCCCCATCAGGTACTGGATTTCGCCTTCGAGGGCTTCGGCCTCGCCGTGGAGTTCCATCAGCATGCGCGCCGCCTCCGCCAGTTCCCCCTCGTCAGCCGTACCGTTCTCGACCGCTTCCCTGGCCCGCTCCACCTGCTGCTGGGCCATTTCCACTTCGTGCGGCAGCCGTTCACGCGCCTGAAGTAGCTGGCTGAGTTCGCGCACGACACGGTTGCGTGCCTGCATCAACTCGACTTGGGCACGCTCCAGCTCGATAGCCGCCAGACGCACCTCGGGATTGTTTTGCAAGGCCACTTCGATCATCTCGGCGACTTCTTCCGGACGCGGCCCGCGCTCGCCTTCCATCATTTCATCAGGCGGTTCAGGCGGCGGCGGGGGCGCTTGGGCGAATGCGGGCAGAGCCACAACCATCGTCAGCAGTAGACTCAGACTAAGAACGCTTGCTCTCATGGGACGTCTCCTGTATTCGTACAAGTTTGAGTGAAGTTAGGAGCCACGTGTCGCCCGATTCCAACGGCACAGGCTCAGACAGCGGGGTCAACTCCAATACCTGCCGATAGCAATACAACGCGCGCGCCACGTCGCCCCGCTCCGACAGATACAAGTCGCCCGCGCGGGTGAGCAACCGCAATTGCTCCTCACCCGTAGCATCCGCCACCAAGGCCAACAGCGCCCGGGGATCGGTTGTGCTTGCAGTTGATGGCCCACCGCCTGGAGGCTGTTCCGCGGCAACAGGTTGCACGCCGCCTGCCGCGGGGATCGCCTGGGCCACGGGGGCCGGCGCGGCCTCACGGCCGTCTAACATAGCCGTGTTCGTCAGCAACCCGGCCCCATAAGCCACCGCTACCGCACACAACGCCAGCAACCGCATCCGCCGCGGCCGTCCGCGAACCACGCCCGACGTGCGGCGCAACACCGCCTCGCGGAGTGCGGCGGGAGCCGGCGGAACGGCGAACGCCTCCGGCGGCATCTCGCTCCATCCGTCCACCAACGGTTCATCGTCGCCGGTGTGTGCCATGACATCAGTCTCCTTGGTCGAGTTTCGTATAGGCTTTCCGAAATGCCCGCCGCGCCCGTGACAGGAGCGACTCGACCGCCTTGGGCGTCTCATTCCAACAGGTCGCGATCTCCGTGACCGGCTTTTGTTCTTCGTACTTGGCCCGCAGTACGGCCTCGTAGCGCGACGGCAACCCCGCCAGCACCAGCGAGACCTGCTCGGCCACGGCGAGCCGCTCGCCTACGGCTGTGGCGTCCTGCGGCACGTCGGCGAGCATCGCCGCCGTGCGGCGCCGCCACCAGCGGCGCCACTTGTTGCGCAACACGTTATCGGCAATGCCCCGCATCCATTGTTCGAAGGGCCCGCGTTCCGGATCGAAACGCCGGATCCTGCGAACGGCCACCAGCCAGCAGTCTTGAACGACTTCCTCAGCCCGGCTTGCGTCGCTGTTCACGCGGTAGTAGACGTGCGCGTAGAGGCGGTCGAAACAGGCGTCGTAGAAGCATTTCCACGCGGCCTCGTCGCCCGCCAACACGGCGTCGCGAAGGCCTCGCTCAAGCCACTTGCGTTCGGATGTGTCCATCGGCACTCCGTTCCACCACGTCTATCTTCACCCATACTATTGTCGCATACACCCCGAATCCTTCGCCGCGAACGATGCATTCACCCAGCCTCATCCCTTATACTCCGCCCTTTGCAGGCGGGATAGGAAAACTTAACGGATGGATATGTACAGCAGTGAGATGCTTCCGGACGGGAAACGGTTCTTTGTCCTGAGTTGCCACGTCTTGTGGCGCGAGCTGTGCTACTACGCATCACTGGCCCCCTATCCCTGCCAGTTCCAGTTCCTGAAACAGGGCCTGCACAACGAACCCGACAAGCTGCGCAGGGAAGTACAGCAGGCCATCGACGAGATCGGCGACGAGTACTCCGCCATTCTGCTGGGGTATGGGCTGTGCAGCAACGGCCTGGTGGGCATCAAGGCCCGCAACACGCGCATCGTTGTCATGCGTGGCCACGACTGCATCACGTTCCTCCTCGGCTCCAAAGAGCGCTACCGCGAGTATTTCGACTCGCACCCGGGCACTTACTGGTACAGCCCCGGCTGGATCGACACGAACACCCAGCCCGGCAAAGAACGTCAGGAACGCGCGCTCAAGCACTACGTGGAAACGTACGGTGAAGAGAATGCGGAGTTCCTCATGAAAGCCACCGAGACGTGGATGGACACCTACAGCAACGCGACCTACGTCGATCTCGGTTTCGGCGACACCGCCGCGTACCGAGCGTTCACCAAAGAATCCGCCGAGTATCTCGGGTGGAACTACGACCTCATCGAAGGCGACCCGAAACTGCTGATCGATTTCGTCTCTGGAAACTGGGACGACGAGCGTTTCCTCGTCGTCGAGCCCGGCCAAGAGATCGTCGCCTCGCACGACGAGAGAACCATCGTGGCTGTGAAGAAATCGCTCGAATAGGGAGAACGGATGGAAACCTGGGTGAAGAGCGACCGAATCTACGACGGAGCCATCGTCGGCGTATGCGTAGGCGACGTGCGGCTCGACGACGGCATGACGGCGTTCCGCGAGGTCGTCGAACACCCGGGGGGCGTAGGCGTGGTTCCCATGCACGGCGACGCCGTCATCCTCGTCCGCCAATACCGGATCGCCATCGGCGAAGATGTCCTCGAGATCCCGGCGGGCAAACTCGAAGGCCCCGAGAACCCACTCGAACGCGGCCACGCGGAACTGGAAGAAGAGACGGGCTATCGCGCCGGACGCATGGTGTCCGCCGGCTCGTACTACGCCTCCGTGGGATACTCGTCTGAGGAGTATCACCTCTTCCTGGCGTTCGACCTCGAGGAAGTCGGCCAGCGCCTCGAATCGGACGAGCGCATCGAAATCGTCCACGTCCCCTTGGACGACATCGAACGCATCTTGGCAGCCAACGAACTCAAGGACGCCAAAACCGTCGTCGCGCTGGAGGCGCTACTACGCTACCAGCGGACACACCCCACCTGTTAGAGGTTGCCTGGCCCCGCCTAGGCCGGGTTGCCAAACAAGAGGGCAAACAGCATCTGCAGCAGTGCGACGATCAGGGCAAACAGACCGAAACTCCGGGGTTCTCTTTCGATGATCACGTCTTTCATGTCCTAGCATCTCCCTCTGCGTTTGGCGTTGTGCGAATCTACCACCCTGAACGGTCCGCGCACCCCGCCTCCACGGCGCAAAACACTCGCCAGTTCCCTTATATTAGCATAAAGCACCGTTCAGCGGTAAAGAGAACGAATCAAGCCCGCATCGCCGGTTAACTCCGCCATGGAGCACGCCATCGGCGCTCCGTCACCGTCATTGACAGGACACCATTGCTGGCCTACACTGGACGCAAGCGACGCGGGTGGGACACAAGGGAAGGGTGAGGTGAGTCTATGATGCGCACGCGAGGAACGCTCAATTGGTTCAGCGGCGTGGTGGCGTTGTTGGCGCTGGTGGTTTCGGTGGGATGTCCGCGCCCAAAACCCGATCCGGAGCTTGAGTTCTCGGAGGAAACGCCGTGGTGGAATATGCCGGACGCGGCGGTGGTCGGGATCGCGGCCACACCCGACCGGGTGGCGCCGGGGACGGATGTCGAGATCGCCGCTACGGTGGCCAACGTGGGTCACAGCGAATCGGCTTCGCAGGAACTGGTGTTTGCGGTGGATGACGTGGAGATCGCGCGGGCGGATGTGGATCCGCTCGATGGGCTTACGCAGACTACGGTAACGACCACTTGGACGGCCGATACGCCTGGGCGTCACCAGATTCTGGCGCGTCTGCTCTTCGATGAGAATACCATCGACCCCGACCGCAGCAACAATTCGCGTGGCGTACTGGTGCGGGTTTCGGGCACGGACACGCCGGAGCCGGAGTTGGAGGTCACAATGGCTGCCATCGAGTCCGCCAAACTCCTGCCGGGCGAATCCTGCCGCATTGTGCTCGAAGCCTATAACCCCAGTTTCGCCGACGTGCGCGATGTGACGGTGGATTTCTATGTCGACGACGAGGCGATGGCTTCGGAGCATATCGAATATCTGGAGCCGGGCGAGCGGAGGAATCTCGAGTTTCCCTGGGAGGAGATCGAGGCGGGCGAACACATTCTGCGCTACGAAGCCGACCTGACCGAAGACTTCAAGTATAAGGGCGAGCAGTTCTCCCGTGCGTGGCATGCGATCATACCGGAGCGCACCGATACCGCACCGGTCGCCCGACTTGGACGTTGGCACGAGATGGGTCCGAGCCTGCTGAAGGGCGGCATCCCCGGCCTGATGGACAATTGCGTCGGGCGTATGGACGCGATCGTCTCTCACCCCACCGATCCCAGCATCCTGTACGCGGGCGCTCCCAGCGGCGGCGTGTGGAAGTCGATCAACGCCGGGGTGAGTTGGTCTCCCTTGACGGACAAGCTGCACGACCTACGCATATCGAACGTGACGTTGGACCCGCAGTATCCGGACGTTGTCTACGCGACGGTCAACTTCTGGGGCGCCGCGCCCAACGCGCCCGATGCCCCCTTCTTCAAGTCGATCGACGGCGGCACGAACTGGTCCACTTTCGCCACCGGCATCTGCCAGGGCGCGCGTGAACTCGCCGTGCGCCAAACGGCCGGCGGCAACGTGCTCATTTACGCCGCGACGAACCGCGGGTTGTACCGCTACACGAACCCCGATCACCTCAAAGCAACCTCGACGGCGGCCGAATGGGTGAAGATCAAGACGGGCATCATCATGGATATCGCCGTCCACCCCACCGACTACGACACCGTCTACGCCAGTGTGGCCGACCACGGACTCTATCGCACCACGTCAGGCACCACGGCCACCGGCGATGCGTCATTCACAAAGCTGACGTCAGGGTTGCCGGGCACATCCATGATGATCGACATCTTCCAGGCCAATCCCCAGTACATCTACGCCTCGAATCGCATCAAAGGCCAGATCGACATTTACCGCAGTATTGACTCCGGGAACTTGTGGAAGTTCCAATTCTCCAAAACCGATACCGGCGGACCCAACTATGTTCAGTACAACCCCTATCTCCGCGTCCATCCGAACAAGCACATCGTTTACTACGGTGGCGGCCAACTCTACAAATCGGAGCTTTCCGGGACAACCTGGACCGAGTACCACATCAGCGGGATTCACGTCGATCAGAAAGCCCTCGAGTTCAACCCGCACAACCCCGATCAGTACTACGCGCTCAACGACGGCGGCATCTTCCTGTGTACGCTGAAGCAGGGGGGCAAGGATACCCACACCCATCTCAATTCCGATCTGCGCTGCGCGCAGCTCTTCCGGTGCAGTCCGTCGCCCAGCAGTGCCAACGTGATGGTGGCGGGCGCGCAGGACGTCAACTCGATCCTCTACACCGGCACGCCCACCTGGACCAACATGTTGCCCGGCGATGGCAACTTCACACGTATCGCGACGGCCAACAACAAGGTCATCTACATGCAGAGCCAGTACCTGATGAGCACCTGCCGTTCCGACGACATGGGGGTGAAATGGGGCTCGCCGAGCAAGGATCTGCCCCAGGGCTATGCCTGGGGTCCCGGACTGGGCGGGCGCAACGGCGCGTGCATTACCGTCGATCCGAGCGACGCGACCGGCTTCACCGTGCTGTGCCAGGGGCCGCAGGTCTACCGCACCACCGACGGCGGCGTCACCTGGAAACCGATAGGCCCGGCGCTGACCGCGCCCAACCACATCACGCGCGTGCTGGTGCAACCGGGGACGAACACATACTTCGCCAGCGACGCGCAGGGGCAGATCCGTTACTATGAAGGCGGGGTCTGGAAATCGCTAGTCGCGGCGCACGCTTTGAAAGCGAAAGTGGACGAGATGGCCTTCGCACCCACCGACCCCAACGTGCTGTTCGTGCTCTACAACACCGTCGGGAACTGGGGGCTAATCGACCGAATCCACCGTATCGAAAAGCAGCCCGGCGGCACGTGGAAGGACGTCAACATCACCGGCTTCTTCCCCTGGTGGCACGTCATCACCGTGAACAACAAGACCAAGATCGGCACTACCATCAAACTGCTTTCCATTGCAGGCGACGGGTACAGCAGTACCGCGCTCCACATCGGCACGGACAAAGGCGTAATGCGCGGCGAGTTGATCGGACCCGGCCCCTGGTATACCTGGCGGCCCTACAACGACGGGCTGGCCCTGGCGGCGATTTCCGACATGCACGTCGATCCCACGTCCAAAAAGCTGCGCGCCGCCACCTGGGGCCGAGCCGCCTGGCAGACCGAAACGGGACCATAGCGCCCGAGCGCCGGGTGCGCATTGTGGGGAGGGTTACGTGTGCAGTTCGACAATGTCGCCGTCGTACAGAACGTGGTCGCGTCCCACCTGCTGTCCATCGTGAACGCCCGTTCCCCAGATGCGTGCGGTCTTGAAACCCGTCAGGAAGTCTTTGTGGACGCGCTCAGCGAACTCGGCCACGGTGGCGCCTTGTTTGAGGACAAACGGCGCCGAGCGATCGACCTCCTTGCCGGGTTGTTTCGAGTAGATCCGCATAAGGCCCAAGCGTTCGAACAGCAACTCCCGTAGCGCGTCGAGGTTGCGCCCGGTTTCCGCCGAGATTCGCAGCAACGGCCAGCGGTTTTCCAGCAATTCGTCGAACACCTCGAACTCCTCGTCCCACGATTCGTCGTCGTCTTTGTTGACGAGCACGACGCACGGGAGCACGGCGGTGCTCTTGCGCTCGGGCGCCTTGCATTCAGCGCCCCCGGGCCGGATGCGATGTTCCTCCAGCATGCTCACCGTGTCGTCGAGTTGCCGGAGCGGGCGCGCTTGCAGATCCACCACCAAGAGCACGAAGTCGGCCGTTCGGATCAGGCCGAACAGTTCCGGCTCGATGTGTTCCGGGCTCAACGCGGGCGTGTCGATCAACTGGATCTGCGTATCGCGAACCGGCATCATCCCCGGCGTGGGCGTCCAGGTGGTGAAGGGGTATTCCGACACCTTCGGCCTGGCATGGGTGAGCGCCGCGAGCAGGGCCGATTTGCCCACGTTGGGTGCGCCGACCACCACCACCCGCGCCGGACCCTCCTTCTCGATGTGGTAGACCGATGTGTGCTTGCCGCTCTTCTTCTGCGAGTCGAGGGTGGCCTTGAGTTTCGAGAGCCGCTTGCGATAGTCGGCCCGCAGGTGGTCGGTGCCTTTGTGCTTGGGAATCGTCGTCAGCAGCTCTTCAAGGCACGCGATCTTGTCCACGGGCGACACCGCCGCCCGATATCGCTCATCGGCGTCATAGTACTCTGGCGGAAGATTCGTGGGCATGGCCGTCTGCGACGTTCCTCGTGCAACGCGGTGATCGCTGGAAACCATCCTCTGCGGATGATGGTAGGGCATCCTTGCGCCCCCGGTCAATCTCTCTCCGAACGTCTGCCTTCTTCTGCGGTCAACTCGACCGCCCAACACTGTCATCTCGACCGAAGGGAGAGATCTCGCAGTTCCCGCTGCTTCGGTTTTGTGAAACGAGGGGCCAGCGTCGGATCGCTGGGCCTTGCCTTCATGTTCGTCGCATGTCTCATTGTGGGCAGGCATCCTGCCTGCCCACACGCAGGCTGGAAGCCCGCGTCACATTCATCACCCCCCCTTTGCTGTGTGTGTTCCTACAGACATGGGCAGGCCCTCGCCGTTCGGGAGATTGACGGCGTGTTGGGATGGCGTGTAACCTTCTACTTCGGGGCCGGGCGTTTCAGAAGGCGGTCTACTCACAAACCTAGGAGCGCGAACAGGCGATGCTCACTCATGGCGAACTGCTCGAACTGAAACGCTGGAATACGCCGGCCATATACAACGGTTGGGAACAGATCACGCGTGCCGATTCGGCGGCCGACGGCTTCAACATCGAAGAAACGTGCGATTTCATGCCGCAGATGGGGCCCATGGTGGGGTACGCCGTCACCGTCGTCTGCGAGCCCAGCAATGGGCGTCATCCGACCGACCTTCCGAATGCCTGGTCCGAATACCGCCGCTACGTGGCCGAAGCGCCAGGCCCCAAGATCGTCGTCGTGCAGGATCTGGATAAGCCGAACGTGATTGGTTCGTTCTGGGGCGAGGTCAACAGCAACATCCATCGCGCGCTAGGATGCGTGGGCACGATCACCGATGGCGCGATCCGCGACTGGGACGAGATGTGCAATGCCGGTTTCAAAGCCTTGGCACGGCGCTTCTGCGTGGGACACGCCCACAGTTGGCCAGTGCGATGGAACTGCCCGGTCGAGGTGTTTGGCCGCACGATCCAGCCCGGCCAGTTGATCCACGCCGACAAACACGGCTTCCTTGCCATCCCCGACGAAGACCAGCCGCGTCTACTCGACGCCGCACGTTTCATGGACAGCAACGAGTGCCTCAACGTGATCCGCGCAGCTCGGAGCACATCGGGACAGTCGGCGGACGAGACCCTCGCCGGCATCGACGAAGCCGCCCGAGCATTCGGCGAGGCCGCGAAAGAGAAATTCGGCCAAGCGGAGGAATAGTAGCAGTATAGATAAACAGCAAGCTGCTTTGCGGCGCGTCAGGGGAAGCCAATGCTTCCAGGTCGCGTCCGAGACTATGCACAATCCGCCTCTGGCGGATTGTGCTGAAGTGCCGCGTAGCGGCACTACTCCTTGCGGAGTTGTTCGTAGAGCTTCGTGGATGCCTGGATGGCTTGGGCGCGGGCCTGCACGGACGTCACGCCGCCCACCAGCCGCCCCTTCCCGAATACGACGTCGAACACCGCCCCCATGTTGCACACCAGCAACTCCCGGCCATCCACCGACACGCGCTCGACGCCTTTTCCATATTTCCCTGCGTACTCCGCGTAGGCGTCCACCGTGGCTTGTGCCGCCGTCTCGCTGTCGCGCAGCGACACGAACGCCGCGATCACTTCGCCACCGCTCAGGTACTGAGCCGTGTACGTGTGTTGCATGAAGTCCAGTCCCAGTGCATCCACCTGGAAGTAGCGCACGCTGTCGGGCAGCCGGTCAGCCGCCGGCAAGGCCGATAGACCCCACACCGATTCGCCCGAATCGGGCAGCATCTCAACGGCCTCCCGAGCCAACGCCTTCGTGATCGGCTCTAGATCGCCCGAGGCCGATGTCGCGATGGCCTGCACATAATACTGTCCCGTCCAGGCGTAGACGCTGGCGCCGGAGTGATAGGCGGCGCGCCCGAAGGGTAAGGGCGCTTCCCCGCCCAGACGCTCCGCCGAGAATACGCCGAACGCGTGGGTCGGTGTGCCCATGTCGAAGATGGACAGCTCCGCCGACTGGAGCGGATCGGACGCATTCTCGAACGTGGCGAATGTCAGACTGACCACGTCGTATGCCAGGTAGAACTCCGCCCGCCCGTTGATCGGCTCATACAGATTCTCCGGCGTGAATTGCTCCACTTGGCCGTACAATCGCCAGCCCGGGGGGACAAGCTCCGCCACGCGGTCGGGCAACAGTTTCGCTGCCGGCGCATCCACGGCCTCCCGGTTTGCGCTGACGCACGAGCCCGCCACGAGTATCAGTCCCAAACAACCCATCCTGCGAATCGCCGTCCTCATCGTACCTCCCTCGAGTCTTGTAGTCCGGGTGCTGGACTCGTCCCAGGCATTCTACTACACTGTCCCCGATGGAGCGATACGCTTCGTATCAACGACAAAAGGATGACGCTGAGATGAGAACAGACAAGCCGGGTAATCGCGATTCTATAGATCGGCGCGGGTTCATGAAACTGTCCATGGCCGCGGTGAGCGCTCCCGCGTTGCTGTCGGCCGGTGCGCAGGCGCAAGACACCGTCGAGGTGCACCGCAACGAACGTCCCACGATGACCTACCGAAAACTGGGCCGGACCAACATTGTTTCCAGCCGCCTGGTCTTTGGTTGCGGCGCGGCGCTGGCGGGCGGCAAGGCGGTCCGCGTACTCGACCGCGCCTTCGAGGCCGGCATCAACCACTACGACGTCGGATCGAACACCGTCTACAAAGGCAGCGAACGAAGTCTCGCGCCTTTCCTGAAGGCCCATCGCGATGAGGTGTGGGCGATCTCCAAATCGCCTGTCAAGCTGCGGGTCAAGCCGGGCGAGTCCATCACCATCGAGCAGGCCCAAGCCGCCGCCGCCGAGTGGAGCGCCGCGCTGGACGCCAGTCTCACCGAACTCGGCACAGGCCACATCGCCGCCTACTATCTGATGGGGGTCAGCAATCCCGACGTCATCCGTTGCGAGGAGTTGTACAAGGCGTTCGAGCAAGCCAAAGCCGATGGCAAAGTCGACTACTTCGGTCTCAGCACGCACAAGAACACCGCTGCCGTCATGGAGGCCGCCATCGAAACCGGCTGGTACGACCTCGCTATGATCGGCATCACGCCCGGCGGCTGGTACGACTGGGACAAGAAAGACCTCGCCGAGGGCACGCCGCCGATGACCGAACTCAAGCCGCTATTGACCCGGGCCCAAGCGGCGGGCATCGGACTCGTCGGCATGAAGGCCGCCCGCCACCTCGCGCCCAAGCTGACCGCGCTCGGGCGCGGCGACACCACCGCGTTCGACAAGTTCTACGACCCGGCATTCGTCACGACACCGCTCAGTCCGTTCCAACGCGCCTATGCCTACGTCCTCGAACACGGCATGGACGTCGTCAACGCCGACATGCAGAACTTCGCCCATCTCGAAGAAAACCTCGTCGCGGCGGCGACCTCGCAGACCTTTTTTGCCAAGGCGTAGTGAACTGATTCGTCAACAGAACTTGCGTCATGTGCCGCGTTGACGTATCCTTCCCACCGCTCGCGACGCAGGGCCCTGATAGTTCAACGGATAGAACGGCCGCCTCCTAAGCGGCAAATGTGGGTTCGATTCCCGCTCGGGGCGCCATTTCTCAAGATTTCCCCGTCCTTCGTGCTCTTCGTAGCCTTCGTGGTATAGAAATGGATGCATTTGCACCACGAAGGCCACGAAGAGCACGAAGGGTTGAGTTCGCCGCTATCGTTACCGTTTCCCCTGCCTCCAACTCAACTCGTTTCAGTTACGGCCATGGCGAAGCTTGTCAGACGACTCGGGGCTGGGAATGCTACGTTGCGGCTTGTTCGGGCGCACGCGTATACTACTCCCGAACGCCAGTCTAGAATGAGAGGCCTCCCGGCTATGCCGGGGCGTCGGCAACAGTTTGACTAACGCAGGAGTCCATCGACGAAACTCGGAGTGGTGGGGTGAATGAGCGCCTGCCTCACGGCAGGTTGGCCTTCGACGCCACTCTCGTCATCCCCGCGCAGGCGGGGATCCAGGAAGGCCCAGAAGCATGCGCTTCGTTCTCATCTGGATTCCCGCCTGCGCGGGAATGACGGCTTGGAGTTCCTTGATGCCCTGCAGGGCCGCTCTAAGCGGCTCACAACATGAGGCCCCCGGTGCTGCCGGGGGGTACTTACTCGCGCAATCCAATCGCGCATAAACCGCGCGAAATCCACAGGAGGTCATGTGTTAAAGGGACTTGGAAATCTTGCCAACCTGCAGGGCATGCTCAAGCAGGCGATGGATGTGAAAAAGCGGATGGAGGAGTTGAAGGAGACGTTGGGCGCCGAGCAGATCGAGGCGTCGGCGGGCGGCGGCATGGTGACCGCGGTGATGACGGGCAAGTTCGAACTGGTTTCGCTCAAGATCGATCCGGAGATCATCGACAAGGACGACCCGGAGATACTGGAGACCATGGTGCGCGCGGCGGTGAACGAGGCCGTGCAACGCGTGCAGGAACTGGTCAAGAGCAAGATGAGTGAGTTGACCGGCGGTTTCGACATTCCCGGCGTGACGGGGTAAGCGGACGGTGCGGACGGTTTTCTTTGGGACACCCGAGTTGGCGGTCGCGCCTCTGGCCGCGGTGGCGTCGTGCCATGAGGTGACGGCGCTCGTGTGCCAGCCCGATCGTCCCAAGGGCCGCGGTAAGAAGCTCGTGGCACCGCCGACGAAGGTGTGGGCGGAGGAGCACGGCATTCCCGTGGTCCAACCCACCAAGCTCAACGACGGCACATTCGAAGCGTGGCTGCGGGATCAGCGGCCGGACGTCTGCACATTGGCGGCCTATGGCCGCGTCCTCAAACAGCCCATCCTCGACGTGCCCACACACGGATTCCTCAACGTACACCCCAGCCTGTTGCCGCGCCACCGCGGCACGTCGCCCATCCAAACGGCCATCCTGCAAGGCGACGAGGTGACGGGGGTCAGCATCATGCGTCTGGACGCGGGGATGGATACGGGCGACGTGATCCTCCAGGAGACGCTGCCCATCGCAGACGACGATACGACCGCTACGCTGTCGGAGAAGCTGTCGGCGCTCGGGGCGCGGATGTTGGTCGATGCGATGCGGGCGGTCGAGGATGGCACGGCGACATTCACGCCGCAGGACGACGCCCTGGCTACCCACACGCGGCTGTTGGCGAAGGGCGACGGCGACATTCACTGGGATGCGCCCGCGCGCACCATCCACAATCTCGTGCGCGCCGCGTTCCCGTGGCCGGTGGCGCGGTGCGTGCTCGGGGGCGAGTCGTTCCGTCTACACCGGACTGACGTGATCGACGAGTCGGCCGATACCGCGCCGGGTACGGTTACGGCGGTGGGGCGCGACGGCGTACACGTGGCGACGGGTGACGGACAACTCGCCATCCTCGTGATCCAGGCGCCCGGAAAGCGCGCCATGGACATCGCCGACTTCCTCAATGGCCACGCGATTGCCTGCGGCGACCGTTTCGAGAGCGTGTAGCCATGCCCGTCGACGTGGTACGCGACCGCGCGGTGGGGGTGTTGCTGCGGGTGTTCGAAGAGGGCGCCTACCTCAACATCGCGCTCGACAAGACCTTGCGCCGCCGTAAGGTGTCCGAGCGCGGGCGCCGCTTCATGACCCAGCTCGTATACGGCACCGTGCGCCGCAAGCGTCTCGCCGACCATGTCTTGAAGAAGCGCGTCAAGCAGCCTCTCGACGAATTGCCGCGTCCGATTCTGGCGATCCTACGGATGGGCGTATTCCAGGCCTTGTTCTGCAGGCAGGTGACCTTCCCCGCGATGGTGCATACGAGCGTGGAGCTGGCCAAGCGGCGCGGCCATGCGGGTACGGCGCGGCTGGTGAACGCCGTGTTGCGCCACGTGCCCACCGAACTGGACGCAGTGAAACTGCCCAAGCGCGAGAAGGACGCGGCCCGCTACTTGGGCGTGCGCCATTCGATGCCCGATTGGCTGGTGGGCCGCTGGATCGAGGAATACGGCGAGGAACGGACGGAAGCGCTATGCGCGGCGTGCGATATGGAAGCTCCGACGGTGGTGCGGACGAACACGCTGAAGATTACGCGCGACGACCTCGTGGCGGCGTTGGCGAAGGCCGGTTGCGTGGCCGAGCACCGCACCCCGATACCCGAGGAACTCACGCTGCTGACCGGACTGCCCCCCGCGCGCTCGAAGCAGTTTGAAGAGGGTGACTTCCTGATTCAAGACGCGGCCTCGATGCTGCCGGCCCATCTGCTGGAACCCAAACCGGGCGAGCGGGTATTGGACTTGTGCGCCGCGCCGGGCGGGAAGACCACTCACCTGGCGCAACTCGCTGACGGTGAGGCGTTTGTCGTGGCGAACGACGTTCACGCGCGCAAGTTGTGGCTCGTGGCCAACAACATGGACCGGCTCGAAATGCCCGGAATAGCCGGAGTGTGCGGCGACGGTGTCCATGCGCCGTTCCTGCCGCTCTTCGACCGCGTACTCGTCGATGCGCCATGCACCGGGTTGGGTACGTTACGCAGACACCCCGAACTGAAATGGCGCGTGACGGCGGAACAGGCGGAATCATTGGCCCGCTTGCAGGTCGACCTGTTGCGATCGGCCGTTCGACTCTGCAAGAATGGTGGCTTGGTCGTGTATTCCGTGTGCACCTTCACGCGGGAAGAAACCGGGGACGTCGTCCGCGCCGTCCTGGACGCGGAGAATGTTGAACCCGAAGATGGGCCCGAATGGCTGAATCAATGGAAGACAAAGCCGGGCGAGTACCGGATACTGCCGGAAAGCGGGGGATTGGACGGCTTTTTCTTGACGCGGTTGCGCAAGGGATCGTAAACCTCGTCCTGTTCATGTTCCTGTTTGTGTGGTGGTGTGTGCGGTGGTCGCTGGCGATCGTCTTGTTCGTGGCCGTCATGCTCGGCGCAGGCTACTACGTCTACCACGAGGCGCTGACCGGCGGCAAGCACGTCGAAGTGCCCGACGTCACCATGCGTCCCGTCACCGAAGCCTCCTATCTGCTGGCCGAGAACGGTCTCGAGCTGGGCCCCCAGAAACAGGTGCCCGACGACCGCGTGCCCAAGTACTACGTCATCGCCCAGCGCCCGGCCTCGGGCAAGGTGATTCGCGTGGGACGCAAGGTGTCGGTGACGGTAAGCGCCGGCAGCGAGTCACTCAGCCCGCCCGATCTCACCGGCCAGACCCTGGAAAACGCCCAGACTGAGTTGCGCCGTAGCGCGTTCGAACTCGGCACTGTGCCCCGGATCGCCCATTCGAGTCCGCGCGACACCGTGCTGGCGCAGGATCCGGTGCCCAGCCGCCTGGTTTCGAGCGGCACCCGCATCAACCTGCTCGTGAGCGACGGCATGCCCAAGCGGGCCTTCATCATGCCCGACCTGCTCGGCAAACCCGTTCAGGAAGTGATGCGTGTTTTGTCCCCCAAGGGCGTCAACCCCATTCCGCGCACCGTCGACATGCCCGGCCAACGCACCGACGTCGTGCTCGACCAGCAGCCCCCGGCCGGCACCCTCATCCAGGAAGGCGACAGCGTCGTCTACACCGTCTACCCCTCCGGGTTCGTGCCCCTGCCCGATGCACAGCACCGAACCGAACGCTTCACGTACGTCGTGCCGGATTCCTGGTTCGAGCGCGAAGTGCGCGTCGACACCGTCGACCGCCACGGCACGCACTCGACCTACTTCCCCCTGCAGCACCACTACGTGAACGGCCAGGCCCCGCGTTTTCCCTCGGGCACGCCGTTCACGATTGGTCCATTCAGCTACATCGACAAAATGAGCGTGGAGATTTACCTGGACGGGCACCCGGCCCGATCCTATTACTACGAAGACGGCAGGCCGCCGACCGTCACCGATCACAGCGTGCAGTGATCCAGGCCGCGCCCCGCACCATACCGCGAAGGAGTGTCACGTGAGCAACTCGGCAATTAAAGTAGCCCCATCAATCCTGGCGAGCGATTTCAGCCGGCTGGGCGAAGAAATTCAGGCCGTGACCGACGCGGGCGCCGACTGGCTGCACATCGACGTGATGGACGGCATGTACACCTCCAACATCACCATCGGCATCCCGGTCGTGGCATCGCTGAGAGCGCATTGCACCATCCCGATGGACGTCCACCTGATGATCGAAGACCCCGGCCGCTACGTCAAAGACTTCGCCGACGCCGGCGCCGACATCATCACCTTCCATCCCGAGGCCGCGCGCCACCCCCACCGCGTGCTAACCGCCATCAAAGACGCGGGCTGCAAGGCGGGCCTCGTGCTGAGTCCAGGAATCCCCGAAGACGACATCGAATATCTCGTCGACGGCGTCGACCTGGTGCTCATCATGACCGTGAACCCCGGCTTCGGCGGCCAAGCCTTCATCCCCGAGATGCTGCGCAAGATCCAGAACGTACGCGCCATGATCGGCGACCGCGACGTCGAAGTCGACGGCGGCATCGACGACCGGACCGCCCCCGCCGTGATCGAAGCCGGCGGCAACATCCTCGTGGCCGGATCCTACGTATTCAAGAGCCCCTCATATCTCGAAGCCATCGAGACCCTGAAGAACAGCGCACCGTAGAACGAGTCGCTAAGCGAAAACCAGGGACTGAACCAAGCGAGGCGCGAAGCGGCGAGACGGAACTGCCCTCTGCTTTTCGCGGCTCCTGCAACGATGGTATCCCGCGAATTACGGGGGTATAATACTGGCTCATTCCCACGGTCCTCCGTGGGAATGCATAGGGTCCCTATCCACTGTTTCCACCAGTATGCATTCCCACGGAGGACCGTGGGAACGAGTTCAAATATTAGTGAAGGTGAGTTGCGGCTTGACCCCATTTTGCACCCCCCGTATAATCCAGGGGGCTCTAAGATGTCTCTTTGCAGACTCTTAGGGGGATCGAACGAGCCGAGAAGCGCGTCTGACAGGGCCTTGGCGTCGCTTGGACGGGTCGCTTTTTGGACTTTGCTCACCCGTCGCGTACGTCAGAAGAGGGCGAGTTGTCCTTGATCGGGCGGGGTGCTCTCTTCACGGGCGAAGAAATGTAGCATGTTGGCGTATTGCTTGTCGGTGAAGATGAGGATCGCTACCTTGCCGCCCGATGGCACGGCCTCACGAATGCGTTGCACCAGGGCATCGCAACGCTCGCGGGTGACGCAGCAGCGCATATAGACGGAATACTGCGCCATCTCGAAGCCCAGCTTCAGCAGATCCTGGCGAAAACGCGTCGCCTCTTTCCGATCGGCCTTCTTCACGACGGGTAAATCGAACATGGTGAGCATCCACATGATCCGGTGTCCACTCATCTGGGTTATGGGTAGGGCATCGTCCGTCATGGAGGATCCCAGGGTTCCCGTTCGCGTATCCCCTCGGGAAGCAGCAGCTTTCGTTTCCTTCCTTCGCATACGTCGGCGAGAGACCGCGCCGTTCGCAATAGGCACTCGGAAACGGGGCTCGCCATGCCTTCGTAGGTCATGTCGACGGTAGTGAGCCCGGCTAGACGCTCCTTGGCCTCGGGCGTGAGGGCGGGCGCTCCATCGGCTTCCGCCGCAAGCGCATGGACCAGCAGATCGGTCACGGGACGAAAAGGCTCGATGAGATCGTCGACCAAAGGCATGGTATCGCGCTGGTTGCAGTGGTGAATGTTGAAGGCGGGGTGGAGTCCCGCAAGCATCACCGCGCGCGCCACCCCAGACCGCAGCACGGTGTAGCCGTAGTTCAAGAGTGCGTTCACCCCGGATCGGCTGCGGTCGCGGCGAAAATCCGCGCCGAAGAGAAGCCGCCAATAGATGCGTGCCGCCTCGCCTTCAACATTCGAGGGATCCCCGGAGCGCACGGCCCCCGCGAGGCGTTCGAGCCGGGGGCTGGACAACCCCGTACACAAGCGCAACGCTTCGGCCTGGTTCTGGATCTTCGCGCGCACCAACTGTTGCCAGAGCCGCTTTCGCAGGGGAGCGGACATGGCCGCCTGCGCGCGGATCCGGACGGATTGCAGGCGGTGGCTCTCAACGGGCCACAGAACCGACGCGGGCTTGAAACGCTGGTC
>JAACEL010000313.1 GCA_011682535.1 Nitrospiraceae bacterium
ACTGCTCCTTTTTCAGTTAGCCACGAAGTGGCGGCAGCGCATAGCCGTGGGTGAGCGAAGCGAGCCCACGGAACCCGTTGACCCCAGGGCATAGTCCCGCAATAGCTCTTCCCCAAAAATCGGACACGAACCAAGGATAAGATGGCAACAGCATGAACCACTCCACTAGTCTTGGCCTCCCCATCATACTGGGGAGACGTTACCGGACAGATGAAGACGTTCTCCGACCTGGGGCTGCGCCCCAAGCTGGGATGAAGCCGGGCCGTTGGCCCTAAAGATCTTCCAAGCTGTTTGGACGCGCCTACTTAGGGCGACGCTCGCCGTTGTCCGAGAAAAACTGTGAATAGAAACGCCGGTTCCTCGTCTAAACTCTTTGGATAGGGAACACCACAATGGCGATACCACTGGAAGCGGTCTTGTTGTATGATGCTACTCCGGTGAGTGGCGAACGTGACAGAGGCAAGCAACCCGTTCGCGACCTGCCCGAGAGGGCGTTGGTCGCGCAGGCTCGAACCGGCGACTTCGCAGCGTTCGAGGAGTTGGTCCGGCGATACCGGAACGATGTGTTCCGGCTCTCCTACCACTTCGTACGCAACCGCGAAGACGCGTGGGACTTGTCGCAGGAGGTCTTTATCAAAGCTCACCGGTCATTGAGCCGGTTTCGCGGCGAGGCACAGTTTAAGACATGGCTGTTGCGCATTACGGCGAATCAGTGCAAAGACGCACTCAAGAAGCGCCGGTTGCGCACCGTGGCATTCGACGAACGCCTACAGTCCGAAGCGACCAGCGGGGCGATCGGTCCCGACCGGGCTCTGCAGGCCAAAGAAACCGGCGAAGCCATCAACGAAGCCATACAGGGACTATCACACAAACACCGAACGGCGTTTGTGTTGCGAGAATTTGAAGGACTTTCTTACGAAGAGATGGCCCAGGCGATGGAGTGTAGTCTCGGCACTGTGATGAGCCGCTTGCACCACGCGCGCAAGAAGCTCCGGAAGAGACTCATTCAACTGGGCGTCGCAGAGGGAAGCACCGATGCGTAGATGTGGTTGGGAAAAACGAGTGGAACTGTGGTTCGACGGCGAGGGAGCGCCCACGGACCCCGAAGCAGCTCATGTGGCCCAATGTCCGCACTGCGCCGCGCAGGTGGCCCAGTGGGGCGCCTTGCGTAGCGCTGTCCGCGAAACGGCCGCCTCCGAGGCCATTGCCGACGCGCAGTTCCCTGCCTTTTTCGACGGTATTCGTGAGCAGGTTCGGACGCCCATGCGTCCGCGCGGACACCGCAAGCTCTGGGCTGCATTGTCGCTAACCGCCGCCGCACTGATTGTGGCCATTTCGGCCGTGGTTGTGTTTCGCGATGGTCCACAGCCGGTCGGCGCAACCGTGATCGAGTCCTGTTCCACCGAACTCGAGGGCGCCACGATCCGATCGTACTCCTCCGACGAAGGGGTCGCCACCGTGTGGATTACGGTGTCTCAGGACGACGTCTGGTGAACCTGGTTGCTCTGACAATCATTGTGGGGGCTGTTCTTGCGGGCCCGGACGACACCCCGCCGCCGGCCCGGGTGGCGGTGGTCGTGGTTCATGCCACGCGCGAGGCGCGCGAGAGAACTCACTTCGACCCTGGCCTCGAGCCTATCCGCGAAACCGTCTCCGACCTCAACTTCGACACCTACCGGAAGATCGCCGCCAAGGTTCTCAACGCGTCCTTTGAAGAGGAAACGCGATTCAAGCTCAGCAAGAAGTACACCCTCGTGCTGACGCCGCTCTCCAAAGCCAGGAACGGCGCCGTGCGCATGAAGGTCCGCATCGACATGTTGCCCGAGAACCTGCGCAAGAAGCCGGTCGCCGTTATCTCGACGACGGTCGTGGCGAAACCTGGAAAGCACTTCCGACTCGGTGGACTCCGCTATGACGGCGGCGAGCTTGTCATCGTCATGGAGTTGAAGTAGCCTCCCCTGTGCTTGCTCCGCGCGCCACGGCGAAGTTATCCGGCGATTTGGGTTCTCCTCGTGTGCGCATGCCTCCCGTGTTATCATTGCTCTCCTGAAGCGGAACCTCCTGGATACGAGGATACCGACATGCCCAATCACTGCCTTGCCGCGCTTATCGCCCTTGCCGTCCTGATTGCTCCGTGCGCCATTCGCGCACAGGAACCGCCGCGCGATTTCACATGTTTCCAGTCCGGTTCACCTTACGCCCCCGACATCGACATCGCCTCCGACTTGGCCATCACTTACGGCGTCGGGCACGACTTTGCCGAGCGTGTTGCGCAATGGAAACGCCACGGCTACAACGTGAGTCTCATGACCGGCATCGCCTGGGGCGGCTACGGCGCCTACTACGGGTCGGGTGACGACTTCAAACGCGACGAAGTCCAGACCGACAAGTCGGGCAAGCTCTTCATGCACGGCAACAGCACCACGGTGGGTTACAATGTCCCCAGTCCCGAATACGTCCAGTTCATCAAGGACTACATCGACCCCGCGCTCGATTGCGACATCCTGGGCGTGTATCTGGAGGAGCCCGAGTTCTGGGCCAACACCGGCTGGAGTGAGTCGTTCAAGAAGGAATGGCAGCGGTTCTACGGCGAGCCCTGGCAGGCGCCCGACTCGAGCCCCGACGCACAGTACCGCGCCAGCAAGCTCAAGTATGAACTTTACTTCAACGCGCTCAAAGAGGTGTTCGCACACATAGACAAACGCGCGGCGGAGCGTGGGGTGTCCATCGAGTGCCACGTGCCCACACATAGCCTGATCAACTACGCCCAGTGGCGCATCGTGAGTCCCGAGTCGCACCTTATCGACATTCCTCAACTCGACGGCTACATTGCTCAGGTGTGGACGGGCACCGCCCGGTCGCGCAACATGTATCGCGGCGTCGGCAAGGAGCGTACCTTCGAAACGGCCTACCTGGAATATGGTCAGATGCTGGGCATGGTTCGCCCGACGGGCAAGAAGGTCTGGTTCCTCGCCGACCCGATCGAGGACAACCCCAACTACGATTGGGCCGACTACAAGGTGAACTACGAGTGCACCCTGGTCGCGTCGCTGTTGTGGCCGGAAGTCAGCCGCTACGAGGTCATGCCTTGGCCCGGCCGCATTTTTCGCGGGAAATATCCCCGGTACAAGGGCGCTGCGCCTGACGATCGCGTGGCCGTGCCGGCCGAGTATTCCACCCAACTTCTGACCGTCATCAACGCCCTCAACCACATGGAGCAGAGCGACGTCAAGCGCGACACGGGATCGCAAGGCGTCGGGGTGATCGTGTCCGACACGCTGATGTTTCAGCGTAGCGCGCCTGAGCCCAGCGACGCCGCTCTGGGTTCGTTCTATGCCCTCAGTCTGCCGCTTGTCAAACACGGGATCCCCGGCGAAGTCGTCCAACTCGAGAACGCCGTCCATCCCAACTGCTTCAAGCCCTACCGCGTGCTGCTGCTCACCTACGAAGGTCAGAAACCGCTTCGTCCCGAGTATCATGCCGCGCTCGCTCAATGGGTGCGTGAGGGCGGCGGACTCATCTACGTTGGCGACGGTTCCGATCCCTATCACGACGTGCGCGAGTGGTGGAACGCGCAAGGTACGGAGGAGGCGAAGGCGTATGACGACCTCTTTGAACGATTGGGGGTTACCGAAGACGCCCGGACGGCCCCGCAGGCCATCGGCAAGGGGTTCGTGCGCGTGCTCGAGGAGCGCCCGCGCGACATGCAACGCGAAGAGGATGGCGCGGAGAAGGTGATCGGCCTCGTGCGCGAGATGTTCGCCGCGCAGGGGCAAACACTCGAGACGCAGAACTACCTGCGCATCCAACGCGGTCCCTACGTGATCGCCGCCGTGCTCGACGAATCGGTGTCCGATCAGCCACTCACGCTGACTGGCAACTATGTCGATCTATTTGATGCCCGGTTGCCCGTCGTCGTATCCAAGACGCTCAATCCCAACGAGCGCGCGTTGCTTTATGACCTCGATTGGGGACGTGGGAAGGACATGCCCGTTGCCAAGGTTGTGGCTGCCGCCACTCGTGTGCGCGACGAGCGCGTCGAGCAGAGCGCGTTCACATTCACCACGCGTGGCCCGGTCGATACCCATGCGCGCGTCCGGATTCTCCTGCCTGGGAAACCCGCGAGTGTTGCCGCGGAACCTAGTGTCCCGTTCGAGCACGTGTGGGACGCGGACAGCTCGACGCTGCTGCTCTCGTTCGACAACAAAGCTGAGGACATCAAGTTCGAACTGGCGCTGCCGCAGTGAGTGGGGGAGGGGCTACTTCGCGGTGTCTTTGAAGACAGAGAGACCGCGTGAGCGCAGAAACTCGCGCCGTTTCAGTACCAACGCTACATCGGGGTGGAGACGCCGCAGGATGTCGGGGTCGTCCCCTTCGATCAACTCCGTTTGTGCAGGATGGCGAAAGGCGTAACGCTCCGTCCAACGGTACGCGCCGTGCAGTGAGTTCGCTGCGAGCAGCAGCACGATGGCCAACGCCGCCAGCAAGCCTCGCGCTGAAGGCGGGCGCCGCGCGGCGAGCAGGTAGACGAGAGCGAGGTTGGCCACCCACAGCAGTTGCGCCAGCGTAACATATCGCGAACTCAGCGCCTGCTCGCTGCCGTATCCCAGGCGCCCCAATCCTGTTACCATCGCCGAGGCTATCGCGTACAACGCCATCGCCCAGTAGGGCGCCAGGTCTTTGGGGCGGACGTCGCCTTGCCGCATGAGCCACGCGCTGGACGCGCACAACGCCGTGAGTCCCGCCAGGCCGGCCAAGGTGGCGCCGATTCCGCTGTAGCCCACGATGGGACCGCCGAGGTATTTGAGCACGTAGGCGGCGTAGATGAGCGGGTGGCGGAACACCTCACTCAGGGCGGGGTGGTATCCGGGGCGTTCGTAGCCGTAGAGATAGGACCACGCGACGAGGATCGTCACGACGATCCAGGCGGCGGCGAATAGCGAAAGACGTTGACGGGGCAGACTCTTTCGTCCGGCTACGATCAGCACCAGGAAACCTGTCGGCCAGAAGGCCATCCCGTTGGCGAAGGAGTAGGTTGCCACGACACCAAGCGCCATGGCGACCGCGACGTGCTGCCATCGGAGCGCCGGCTTTCCGAGCATAGCGAAGCCGCCCACCGCTGCCAGGACGTTCATGAACACCTGCAACTGCCAGCCCAGGAACCAGTTCTGCCACTGGCTCAGCGAGAACACGGTCAGCGCGAGAAATGGGACGGTCCAGATGACGCCCGGCATGTTCAGACGGTGAGCGGTTGTCCGGATCATGCGGGCCAAGACGAGGAAAATCCCGATGCCCAGCACCGCATTCGCCGCGATCTCCCAGCGGATGTCCCAGTGGCTGACATGTGCGAGGAAGAGCATGAGCAGACGCGGAAAGACGAGGCGGTGTTCGTTGTGCAGCGCCCAAAGATCGACGGGGGAGAGGGTGCCCGCTTCCGCCTTCTCCAATAGCGGGATCAACTCCCACTGATCGTTGAACGGTACCTCAAGATGAAGGAAGCCCAGCATGAGTAACAGGAACAGCAGCGGAGACAAGGTGAGTCCCGCCCAGATCCCCCACGCGCACCACGAGGGAAGGCGTGCGCGGACGTGTCGGGTATCCTGTTCGGCGTGGTGCATGCAAATCCCGTTCGGGGCCTATCTCCGCTGTGAATGGCCGTGCTATAATCCCGGCTGATAGTTGGAACAGTTTTCTTCGGGAGCATACGTCATGCTGCCTTCGGGAGCATACGTCATGCTGCCGATGCAACCCACAGGGACGCTCCCACACAGAGCATACAACATGGGCGATCGCTTTCCAGAATGGATTAGGCGCAGTTGGGGATCGGGCGGGGATTTCGTCGACACCAAAGGTGTTCTCGAAGACCTGCATCTCAACACCGTGTGCCAGAGCGCGCGGTGTCCCAACATCGCTGAATGCTGGCGCCGTCACACGGCCACGATCCTGATTCTGGGCAACGCCTGCACCCGCAAGTGCGCGTTCTGCGCCGTCAAGCCTGGGACCCCGGTTCCGGTCCGTCCCGGAGAGCCGGCTGACGTTGCCGAGGCCATCGACCGCCTCGACCTCGCGCATGCCGTCATTACCTCGCCCACTCGCGACGACCTTGCCGACGGAGGCGCGGGCCATTTCGCCAAGACCATCCGTGCCATTCGGGAGCGGCGTCCCGGCACGACCATTGAAGTGCTC
>JAACEL010000314.1 GCA_011682535.1 Nitrospiraceae bacterium
CGCTCACATCGTGGGATGCGGTATTCCGTGTCTCATGCTCGACATCGTGGGCAGCGGAAGTCCAGGTCTTACGCCCGACATCGTACCGCCAAGTCACGCGGATGACGACAAACAGGAGAAGGCTCGACGAAACAGCTTGGCGGCGGCAAGCTTGAAGGGGCTGCTGAAGATGAAGCCGTCGCCAGTCTTCAAGAAGTCGCTGATCGATTTGATCGAGATTGGCAACTTCGAAGACGACTTTGAGCGGATTGCGGACTGCGACTGGATCTGCGAGGTGGTCAAAGAAGACTTGAGCATCAAGAAGGTGGTGTTCGAGCAGGTGGCCAAGTACCGGTCACCGGGCTCGATCGTGAGCACGAATACCAGTGGCATCCCGATTGCCTCGATGGTTGACGTGATGGACGACGACATGCGCAAGCATTTCATCGGTACCCATTTCTTCAATCCGCCGCGCTATCTCAAGCTCCTTGAACTCATCCCGGGCCCGGATACGTTGCCCGAGGTCATCGAAACGATGGCGGACTTCAGCGAGAATGTCATCGGCAAGGGCGTGGTGTATGCCAAGGATACGCCCAACTTCATCGCGAACCGCGTGCTGACCTACACGATGATGTACATCATGTCGGAGATGATGAAGGACGAGTTGACGTTCGAGGAAGTGGACGCGTTGACGGGGCCGGCGATCGGGCATGCGTCTTCGGCGACGTTCCGTACGGGCGATCTGGTGGGTATGGACACGTTTGTGCACGTGATCGGCAACGTCTACAACGGGTGCCCGGACGACGAACAGCGCGACATGCTGGTGCCGCCCGAATGGCTCAATCAAATGCTCGAGAAGGGCTACTACGGGGCGAAGTCGGGTTCGGGCTTCTACAAGGCCACGAAGGAACGCGACGAGAAGGGCAAGCGGATCATCCTGTCGCTTGACCCCAAAACCATGGAATATGTGCCGCAGAAGAAGGTGCGTTTCGAGTGCACCGGTGCGGCCCGCAAGGCCAAGACGATTGAAGACAAGATCAAGGTCATGCACATGGGCGAGGACAAGGGCTCACAGTTCGCATGGAAGGTGTTCGCCAACATGGCGATCTATACGGCGAACCGGATTCCCGAGATCGCCGATGACCTCGTCAACATCGATAACGCGCTGAAGTGGGGCTTCGCGTGGGAGAAGGGCGTCTTCGAGACGTGGGACGTGCTGGGCTTCGAGTACGTGTGCGACCGCATGGAGGCCGACGGCCTTACGCTTCCGCCCATCGCCGTGGCGATGAAGGCGGCCGGCGCGGACGCGTTCTACAAAGACGGACAGTATTTCGACCTGGCCTCGGGCGGCTACAAGGACATCCCGGTTGCGAAGAACGAGATCGTGCTGGCCGACGTGAAACAGGCGAAGGGCGTGGTGAAGAAGAACGACGACGCCAGCCTGATCGACCTGGGCGATGGTATTCTGAACTGCGAGTTCCACTGCAAAATGAATGTCGTGGGCGCGGGTCTGGTCGAGATGATCAACGAGGGCGTCGCGCTGGTGAACGACGGCCAGTTCGCGGGCATGGTGCTGGGCAACCAGGGCAAGCACTTTTCCGCGGGCGCGAACCTGATGGTTATCCTGGGGTTCATCATGGAGAACGATTGGGACTCGGTACGGAAGATGATCACCGAGTTCCAGGCCGCCAACATGGGCATGCGTTTCTGCAAGGGGCCGGTGGTGTCGACTCCTCATCATTTCACGTTCGGCGGCGGCATCGAGATGGCGCAGCACGCGGACGTGGCCGTGATTGCCGCGGAAACTTACGGCGGCCTCGTGGAAGCGGGCGTCGGTGTGATTCCCGCGGGCGGCGGCACGAAGGAGATGATGCGGCGCGCGTTGGAGTATGTGCCCGAGGGCCTGCCGGAAGGCAACCCGTATCCGTACCTGATGCGTGCGTTTCTGTCGATCGCGACGGCGAAGGTGAGTACGAGTGGCGCGGAACTGGCCGATCATGGTTACTTCAGTGAGCGCGACCCGATTTGCGTGAGCTGGGATCAGCAGATCAAGCGGGCGAAGGACGTTTGCCTGGGGATGGCCGTGGGTGGCTACAAGCCGCCGAAGCCGGCGCGCCTGCTAGTCACGGGCGAGCCGATGCGCTCGGCGTTCCGCGCGGGCGTGTACAACATGGAGCAGAGCGGCTGGGCGTCGGAGCACGATGTGGCCATCGCGATGAAGACGGCCCATATCCTGACCGGCGGCGACAACATGCCGGGCACGCATATCACGGAGCAGGACGCGCTGGACTTGGAGTGCGAAGCGTTCCTGAGTCTGTGCGGCACGGAGAAAACGCAACAGCGTATCCAGTATATGTTGCAGAACAATAAGCCGTTGCGCAACTAGCTGAGACGACTCGAATCCAGTTGAGAGTTGAGAATGAAGGTCGCGCGCCGCGAGGCGGCGCGTTCTTAGGAGGACAACGAAAATGCGTGACGTCTATATCGTATCAGCAGTCCGTACGGCGATCGGTAAGGCCCGCCGTACGCTGGCCCAACATGACCCCATCGACATGGGGCGCGTCGTCGTAAAGGAAGCCGTGGCGCGGGCCGGGGTCCCGGCCGAGGAAGTCGCCGACCTGGTGATCGGCTGTGCGTTTCCCGAGGGTGAGCAGGGCATGAACATGGCCCGCGTCATTGGGGTCGCGGCGGGTCTTCCGGACACGGTGCCCGCGATGACGCTGAACCGTTTCTGTTCGTCGGGGTTGGAGGCGCTGGCCACGGCGGCGGCGAAGATGAAGGCGGGATTCTTCGACGTGGCGGTTACCGGCGGTGTCGAGTCGATGAGCTTGATCCCGATGTCGGGCGTGAAGTTCGCGCCGAGTCCGTTGATGACCAAGGAGCATCCTGAGGTCTACATCTCGATGGGCACGTGCGGCGACAATGTTGCGCGCGACTTCGGTATCACACGCGAAGAGTGCGATGTGTGGGCCGCGCAGAGCGTGGACCGCGCGTTGGCGGCTATCGCGGCGGGCAAGTTCAAGGAGCAGATCGTGCCGTTGGAGGTCCAGACGCCGACGGGCACGATCACGTTCGATACGGATGAAGGTCCCCGGCCGGGCACGACGGCTGAGGGTCTGGGCAAGCTGCGCCCGGCTTTCGCGGGCCCTGGCCGCAAGGACGGCATCTGCACGGCGGGTAACTCCAGTCAGATGAGCGACGGCGCCTCGGCGGTGTGTCTGATGACGGGCGAAGCCGTCGAGAAGTTTGGCGCGAAGCCGCTGGCGAAGTTCTGCTCGTACAACGTGGCGGCGGGTTCTCCGATGTACCTGGGGCCGGCGCAGGTGGTCGCGATTCCGAAGGCCTGTGAACTGGCCGGCATCAAGATCGAAGACCTGGGTCTGGTGGAGAACAACGAGGCGTTCGCGTCGCAGTGTCTGCACGTGATCAAGGAGTTGAAGCTTGATCCGGAGCGGACTAACGTCAACGGCGGCGCGATTGCGCTGGGCCACCCGCTGGGCTGTACGGGTTCGAAGCTGACGACGCAGTTGTTGTATGAAATGAAGGCGCGTGGCGACAAGTACGGCCTGGTGACGATGTGCATCGGCGGCGGTATGGGCGCCGCGGGCATATTCGAGCTTTGCGAGTAGGCTGGATCTGAACAAGTACGAATCGGCGGCGGGTTCCGCATGGCGGGGCCCGCCGCCTTTGTACTTGTTCAAAGCCCCGGACGCCGGATGGCGTATTGTGGCGCGCCCGAAGTGCCCTCTGATGCCGGAGTTGCGCTCAGCCACGCTGTCACCAGACGGGTGGGCGTCGTGTTTGGGTAGAGGGCGAGGCTGGGTTTGCTGCGCGCGCCACGGCTGGGTTCTCCGGCGATTCGGAACCCGAGGCTTGTATTCGCGGCGTGAGGCAGGCTAGTGTAACGTTGGGATGCGGGTGTGGCGGGCGCGTGTGACTGTGTCGGGAGCGATCATGGACGAGCTTGCGAATGTATGGCCTCAAAATGGTTTGTTCGCCTTCTCGGGCGTAGACGGGGGAACGCGCCACGACGAACCGTTCGTAGCGTCGGGCACGAAGACGGGGATCGGGTGGCGGTTTTGGCTCAAGCCCCGGCTGACCCTCCGCGCGTGCGTGGGCGACGTGCGCTTGAAGGCGCTCAAGGCGCAGGACGACTACTGCCTGTCGGACTGCTGGCGGTGTACGGTGCGGGTTCAGGATTGCCAAGGCCTGGTGACGGGCGCCTACATCGATCACGCTTCCATGATCGTCGCGATTGCCTTCAAGAGTCTTCCGAAAGGCATGAGCGTCTGCCTGGGGACGGTTGCCCAAGGCCAGGAGCAGGACGGCGCCATCGTATACGCCTGCGAGGGCTGCTGGCTGGCTGTCCGCGAGACTGGGACGGACACGACGCGCTACTACGCCATCGCGGTCTCCTATGCCAGCGCGGACGAGGCCCTGGCGCGCGCCGCGGCCGCCGCGGCCGCTGATCTACCGTCGGTCATGAAGGCGCGCATGGGCTTCTACGAGTCGGTGACGCCGCCCGCTTCGTTGGTGGCGGAGATGCGCCGGACGTACTACAAGGCCGTCAGCATTCAGAAGCTCAACACCGAAAGCGCTCAGCAGGACATCCCGTGCCGTTGGACGACGCCCGATCGCATGCCCCATCGGCACATGTGGCTGTGGGACACGGCTTTCCATGCCTTGGGGCTCCAGTACACGGATGCGAGTCTGGCTCGCGACGCGTTGCGGGCGTTGTTTGCCAAGCAGCGTGGGGACGGCAAGCTGTTGCTGTCCGCGCAGCCGGGGCAGCCCGCACGCGAGGAGGAGGATTCGCAGCCGCCGATTCTGGCGTTTGCCTTGTGCCATCAGGTCGAATGTTCGATGCATGCCGAGTTCGTGCGCGAACTGTATCCGAAAATGGCGGGTTATCTGGAATGGTTCGAGGCCAACCGTAAGGACGACACGGGGCTCTACGGGTGGCGCGTGCGCGACAAGGACGACCCGGTTGCCGCCGCGCGCGGGGGCGAATCGGGCATGGACAACAGCCCCCGTTTCGATTCGGCGCTGTCGGTGACGGCGGTCGATCTGTCGAGCTACATGGCTTCGGAATACGGGTGCATGGAGAAGCTGGCGCGTTGTATCGGAGCGGCCGCCGACGCCGAGGAATGGCGTGCGCGGCGGCTGCGGATTGGCGAACTGGTCAACGAGTTGCTCTGGGACGACGAGGATCGGTTCTACTACGACCTGGACGAGGTGGGCGATTTCATTTCGGTGAAGACAACGGCGGGTTTCATTCCGCTGCTGGGTCGGATTCCCGATCGCGACCGTGCGGAAGCCCTGCGCACGCATCTGATTAACCCGCACGAATTCTGGTCGCCATTCCCCGCGTGCAGCGTGTCGCAGGATGAGGATTCGTATACGAACGACATGTGGCGCGGCCCCACATGGGTGAACGTCAACGTGCTGCTGTACTACGGTCTGATGGCGTACGGATTCCTGCCCGAAGCGCGCCAACTGGCGCGGATGAGTATGCGGGAGATCGCCCGGTGCTACCTGAAATACGGCTGTTTCTACGAGTATTACGACGCTGAGAGTGTTCTGCCGCCGTTCGACCTGCCTCGAAAGGGCGCGCCCGGCAAGCAGGGCGGGGTCGGGTTCGGCGTGGTCGAAGACCTGCACTGGACGGCCGCGTCGTTCGTTCATTTCGCCCATGAACTGGGGTGATGACGCCGGGATGAACGCGCTCATATTGGCGGTAGAAGGTGGCGGCACGAAGACGCGTGTGCTGTTGGCGGATGCGGACGGCCAGGTGCTGGCGCGGGGACAGGGCGGTCCGGCAAGCCCGTTGTACATTCGGCGCGGCACGTTCATGTCGCGTACACGGCGGCTCTTGGAGCGCGTGGCATGCGAGGCCGAGGGGCGCGGCGGGCGCATCGCGGCGATCGGTTTCGGCGGGCCGATGGATCGCCCGCTCATGCGCGAGATCGTGGAAGGCCTGTTTGGCGAGGTCCCCATTCACGACGCGTCAGAGGGCCAGATGGGGCTGGCCTACTATGGTCTGCGCTGGGGCATGTGCCTGATCTCCGGCACGGGGGCTTCGTGCTATGCTCAGCAGCCGCGCGGGCGGCGGTGGTCGTGCGGCGGCCTGGGCCCCCAGTTTGGCGATGAGGGGAGCGGCGCCTGGATTGGGTGTCAGGCCGTAAAGGCCGTGTTG
>JAACEL010000315.1 GCA_011682535.1 Nitrospiraceae bacterium
CTCGTGCTGCCCAACGACCTCGCCAATACCTACGACTTTCTACTGTGGCTGCGCGAGGCGGGGTTGACCGGCGTGACGCTGAGTCTCATGAGCCAGTACTCGCCGCAGTACCGTGCGAGGGAGTACCCCGAACTCGACGCGCGCTTACCCCAAGACGAATACCGCCGGCTTGTGGACTACGCCTTGGAAATGGGGATCGGGCAGGTGCTGGCGCAGGGCCTTGAGAGCCGTGAACACTACTTGCCGAACTTCTTGAACGACAAACCCTTTGAGCGGTAAGCCGACTCGGGATCCTCGCCGATGGCCCCGCTGTGGATCTGGCAGATTGCCAGCGCCAAAGCGTCCGCTGCGTCGTCGGGGCGCGGGATGGTGTCCAGATTGAGCAGGATCTTGATCATCTCCTGCACTTGTGCTTTGTCGGCCTTGCCATAGCCCACCACCGCACTCTTGACCTCGAGGGGACTGTATTCGCCAATGGGCTTGTGGCGTTGGACGGCCGTGAGCGCCAGCACTCCGCGCGCCTGGGCCACCGCGATGCCCGTCGTCACGTTTTTCGAGAAGAAGAGTTTTTCGATGGCGACGGCATCGGGCTGGTGGGTATCGATCAATTGCCCGGCCGCTTCGAAGATCATCTCGAGGCGTCTGGCGAAATGGAGGCCGGCCGGCGTCGAGATGACACCGTGGGCCACGTGGCGCAGGGCGTTGCCCTTCCCGTCCACCACGCCGTACCCGGTCGTCGCGGTTCCCGGGTCGAACCCGAGCACGCGCATCTAAAGGTGTGCTTCCGAGTTGGGGGTCACTATCGTGGCCTCGCTCGATGGCGTATGGGGTGGGGTTCCGAATGCCGTGGGCGCCACCCTCAAACTGTGTTTGGGGGTGAGGGAACACCCGGGTGCGTGCACTTGCCGCCGGGGCTTCTGCATGCGGGATACGCCCTGGGATGAAGTGCTGCTGTGGATTCCGCACCTCCAAACGAGTTTGGGGGTGGCACCCGGGAGGTGTGCTTGGATTTGCCGGAGTCCCGCGGCAGCCCGGCTTGGCACACCGTTTTCGAACTCAGGTTCTTGGTTCGGACTCGTGGTGTGCTTCCGAGTTGGGGTCATTATCATGGCCTCTTCTTGGATGCTCACATGATAATGGCCTGTCTGCATCATGCACACCGCTAGGAGTCTGACTCCTAGTCCTCCATGGCCACGGCCATGTCCTCTTCGGAAATGTCGAAATTGGCGTAAACGTCCTGCACGTCGTCGTTGTCTTCAAGCGCCTCCACCAGGCGCAGCACCGACGCGACGGTATTGCCTTCCACCTTCACGGTGGTCTTCGGCAGCATGGTGAGCTTGGCCTCTTCCGGCTTCACGCCCATGCCTTCGAGCGCTTCCGCGACCGCATGAAGGTCGGTGGGGGCCGTCGTGATCTCGTAGACGTCGTCGCTCTCCATGTCCACGTCTTCGGCTCCCGCCTCGATGGCATCCTCGAACATCTCCTCTTCGTCGCAGGCGTCCCTGGGGATTGTGATGATGCCCTTCGACTCGAAGTTCCACAATACGGCGCCGTTCTCGGCCAGACTGCCGTTGTGCTTGGTGAGCAGATGGCGTACCTCCGCCACGGCGCGGTTCTTGTTGTCCGTAACCAGATCGATGATGAGGGCCACGCCGCCGGGCGCATAGCCCTCATAGCGCAATTCTTCGTAGGTCACGCCATCCAGGTCGCCCGTGCCCTTCTTGACGGCGCGTTCGATGTTGTCCTTGGGCATGTTCTGCCCGCGGGCAGACAGCAGCACCGTTCGCAAGCGCGCGTTCGTCGTGGGATCGCCGCCGCCGTTTCGCGCCGCGATCGCGATTTCCTTGGCGAGCCGGGAAAAGATCTTGCCCCGCTTGGCGTCGGCTGCGCCTTTCTTGCGCTTGATTGTGCTCCATTTTGAGTGACCCGACATTGATAACTCTCTCCTGGGTAAATGCCGTAACTATGGGCATATATGGCGCCCAGCCATCTTCAGGCATCCTAGCATGCGCTAGCGGGCCCGCGCAACTGGTCCCGCCAGCGTTTGGCTGAGCCAGCCCCTGCGTTTGTGGCCTGCCAACCCGTGTGGTAGACTTCAACGTCAGGGCTTGCGAACGGTGTGAAATATCGGATCCTGCTCAATGAAGATCGTCTTGATTCTCCCTCCCTTCGACATTGCTTCCTCACTGGGCGGCGAGCAACGCGTAGTCCGTGGAGTGCTGCCGCCGCTGGGCCTGGGCTACATTGCCGCGGCCGTCGAGGCCCGGGGACACACGGTTCAGTTGTTGGATGGGTGCGCGTTGCAGTTGGGAGCCGAACAACTGGTGGCGCGTGCGCTCGAACTGGCGCCTGACCTGGTGGGGGTGTCGTGCCTTTCCAAACTGGCCGAGTCCGCCTACGAAATGGTGCGCATCCTCAAGGGCCGCGCCCCCAACGTGCCCGTCGTGATGGGCGGAGCGCACGTTACGTCGTTCGCGGACACGATACTGCTGGATTGTCCCGAGATCGACGTTCTCGTACCGGGTGAGGGCGAGATCGTCTTCGCCGACCTGGTCGACCGCATGGAGCGGGGCGAGGGCTGGCACACGTTGGACGGCATCGTGTATCGGGATGAGGCGGGCGAGGTCGTTGCGACGCCCACTGCGAAACCTGTGCGGCGCCTGGACGACCTGCCCCACGTGGCACGCCACATTTTCGACGCCAGCCTGTACTCGCCATTGCCCAACCAAGCCCGCCGAAAACCAGCCACCACCGCGATCACGTCGCGCGGCTGTCCCTGGGGGAAATGCCAGTTCTGCTTTCAAGGCGGACGTTACGCCTCCCCCTACCGCCGCCGTTCCCCCGAGAACGTCGTCGAAGAACTGGTGGCGCTGGCCAGGGACTACGGGATACGCGAAGTCCTTTTCTGGGACGATAACTTCTGCGCCAACTCCAAGTGGGTGAACCGCTTCTGCGACCTGTTGGACGAGAGTGGGGTGGACCTGACGTGGACGGTGCTCGGGCGGGTCAACACGGTGAACGAGGCCATGTTGAAGCGCATCGCCAAGTCCGGCTGCTATAGCGTCTACTTTGGTTTCGAGTCCGGTCTACAGGAGCAACTGGATCTCGTGCAGAAAGGCGCCACGCTGGATCAGGCCCGAGACGCCGTGTGCTGGGCCAGGAAGGCCGGGCTGGAGATTCGCGCCTCATTCATTTTCGGACTGCCCACCGACACCCCCCAGAAGGCCGAACAGTCGCTGCGCTTTGCCTGTGAGCTGAACCCCGACTGGGTGGTGTTCTTCCCCTTTCACCTGCGTCCGGGAACGCCGATCGAGGCCGTGGCGCGGCGCGAGGGGACGGTGCTGAAAGAGGACGTGGACGTGCACCTGCCGTCCTATGTGCCCAAGGGCTACGAGAGCCGCGAGCAGTTGGCAGCCGTGGTCAAGCGCGCGTACCGCAAGTACTACCTTCGTCCCCGGTTCATCGCGGGGGCTCTATGGCGTGCGCGCAAGCCATCCGTGCTCAAGAACTACCTCTCTGCGTTCCGTTACTGGCTGGAGCTGGTGGGGCACTCCTGACCACGTAGAACGTCAGCACGCGGTGGACCTTCGTCACAGGCTCCAGCACGTCGATGTCCACTCGCTTATATGGAGCCCCGTCCAGGCGGCCTTCGATGCTCACCACCTTTTCCTCGAACGGCGCCAGCGGAAGCTCAAGTTCCTCCGCCACGAACGGTGTGCCCCCCTCTGGCGCAACGCCGCGCGTGAACAGCACCCGCCCCAGCGAGAACCAGGCATCGTCGTCGTCGTTCTCGTTGCGGGCAACGGCCGTCAGGGTGAGCGCTACGCCGTCTGTGCGGAACGTATTCACCCGCCGCCAGGTCCATCCACACGTGCCGTCCGGGTTGAGGCCGTCCAGTCCGCCGACCGGGAACTCAGACGGTCCCAAGTACAGTTCCACTTGGGCGCGGCCTTGCGGGTACGCCGCCGGACTCTCATCCACACGCGCGAAGGCCGTGTATTCGCCAGCGTCGAGCAAGACGGGCGCTTGGGCGCGGCCGCCGACGCCGTTGCTGCCGCGCAGGTGGGCGCTTAGAGCGGGCATGAGAAATGGGCGCGCCGGATCGTGGCAGTCATACTGAGAGACGGCGGACCATGCCGCGGCAAGCGGCTCGTCGCGCCAATAGGCTACGGGTTCCACGACGGCGGCCGATTCGAGCACGGTGCAGCGGACATGCCGCGCGTCGCCGGTGGGGTTAGTGACGACAAAACGATAGGAGAACGCATCTTCCGCGGTCAGGGGGAAGGACGCCAGAAGGGCGCGCCCAGCATCCGTGTCGACGGCCAACACTGACTGGGCGCCGCCATCGGCCTCGTTCACCGTTCCCGGCTCGAATTTCGCGCCGTTCTCGACGTCAACGACAGACAGCTCGAACCGCAGGCCGATCTGCTCGCGCGGCATGGCGAGAGTGGGGGAGATGGCCCGCATGAGTTGATTTGAGATGGCCGAATCCGCGGGCGGATCGTAGTAGTGGACCAGGGGGGCGTCGCCCAGGTCGGCGATCTGGGCGCGGCGCACCTGTCCGCGTGCCTCCGGCAGCATCCGGTAACACGTCAGCGTCACCCCATCGAAGACCTGATAGTCTTCGCGGAACGCGTTGGCCTCGAGCCATTCGCGCAGCAGACGCCGCAACTGGGGCGTGTCGAAGCTGGTGCCGTGGGCTTCCACCAGCCAGATGCGGCGCGCACGCGCCGCCACATCCTGGACCGGTTCGGGCAGCATTCGCTGGTTGCGTATCCAGGTGCGGTTGCCAAAGCCCGCCACCATCAGATCCTGTTCCAGGATGCCATGCCCCAGGATGTACTGCTCGATGTCGCAGTAGTAGTTGCAGGAAAAGCGCTCGAAATGGCCCGGGTAACCCAGGATATCCCCCGCTTCCTGGTGTTCGCGCAAGTAGCGGGCCATCGAGCGGTAGTCCACTTTGGTGTAGGTGCCGATCCGGTGCGCCTTGACCGGGTGGATGCGCCCGCTGTAGTGGTCGGCCAGACATGGGATCGTCAAGCCGGTCAACACGGCCAAGACTCCGAATGTCATCCAGCGCTTGGGCAGTGCCAGAAGGCCCATGGCCACGACGCAGCACGTGACGGCTCCGCTGAACACGAACAGGCGGTGTTCGTAGATGGAGAACTCCTTCAGGCTCCAGACGATTGCGCTCCCCGCTACCGGAACGACTGCCACGCACAACAGCAGCGCCGCTGCCAGCGGACGCCGCCGGAGCGACCAGATACCCGCGCCGAACAGCGCCAGACCGAGTGCGAACAAGCTCCAGTAGCACATCGCGTTGGGGCTGTAGCCAGCGAAGAAGATTTTGAAGGTGACCAGCGCCGTCTTCCATGTCGTGGGCGGATACCAGGCAAATTGGATGTTATTGTAGTAGCCGACAATCACGCGGATCGACAGCAAGGCGGGCACGATGCAAACCAACACCGTCGCTTGGCACAAAATCCACGCGCGCAAGCGGGGCCAATGCTTCTTAATGGTCAGCACGAAGTACAGGTTGAAGACCGCGATGGTCCAGATGGAGAAGTAGTGCGTGTACATGAGCAGCGCGAGCAGCGCGGTGAGCGCGGCCCAGTGGCGGAAGCGGTTGCCTTCGAGCGCTCGCACCAGGCACCACAGCGCCAGCAGACACATCACGGTGTACACCGTGTAGTTGCGCAGTTCCTGAGCATAGAAGATCTGGTAGGGCGAGATGGCATACAGGTAGGCGGCCGCGATGGACGCGCCCGCGTTTTGCGTGATGGCCCGGCAGACGGCGAACACCAGCGCCATGGCCACGATGCCCGCTATGCAGGGCAGCAGCCGGAGCGCAAAGTCGCTGGCCTCGGAGAGGCGATCGAAGCCGAACACCCGCTCCACGAGTCCGCGCCAGGCTCGTCCAACCAGCAGGAACAAGGGCGGGTCGGTGTTGATCGACGGATCGAAGTAGCCGGCCATCGAGAACGAAGGCTCCGTGACTTCCATCAGATAAGTTTCGTCGTACCAGAGACTCGCCTTGCCCAGGTCGTGGATGCGCAGGCCGGCTCCCAGCACGAGAACCAGGAGCAGGAGCATGTAGTGGACCCGCGTCATGCGATTGGGATCGTTCTGCATCGATTCCTTCTTCCGCGGCTTGGACTACGCAAAAAGATCGC
>JAACEL010000316.1 GCA_011682535.1 Nitrospiraceae bacterium
TCATAAGGAACAAACCCCTCTTCAGGAGCTGCTGACCCACCCCGTGCTGTGCTATACTCGAAATCAGTTCAAGTTTTGTTGACAAACCTGCGGGTTCTCGGACTCGCTTGGAACCATCATATGCCCGATGCCGTAAGAGGGGGCGAGTGCCCGTTGCTTGCCCGTGTGAATAATGCGGCCGACTTGGCTGCTTTCTCGATGGAAGAACTCGAGGCCCTCGTGCCCGAGCTCCGCCGAACCATCATTGAGACTGTCTCCACCAACGGCGGCCACCTGGCCTCCCCGCTGGGTGTGGTCGAACTGAGCGTCGCCTTGTGCCGAGTCCATGACTTCGAGAAAGATGCTGTGGTGTGGGACGTAGGCCATCAGTGCTACGCCTACAAGCTGCTTACCGGCCGCCGCGACCGTTTCTCCACGCTACGTATCAAAGGCGGCATCAGCGGATATCCCCGGCGGTCGGAGAGTCCCTGCGACTCCTTCGGCACAGGGCATAGTTCCACCTCCATCTCCGCGGCTCTCGGCATGGCCATCGCCCGCGATCGGCAAGGCCAAGATCACCGGGTCATTGCCGTCATCGGAGACGGCGCCATGACGGGCGGCATGGCCATGGAAGCCCTCAGCCACGCCGGACACGTCGGAACCGATCTGCTCGTCATTTTGAACGACAACGAAATGTCCATCGCGCGCAACGTCGGGGCGCTGTCGGCCTACTTCAGCCGCCTGATCACCGCGCGCGGTTACAAGCGCGCCAAGGAAGACGTCGCCAGTTTCGTGCGCCGGATCCTCGGACCGCGCCTGACCGAAACCGCCCAACGCATGGAGCGTTCCGTCAAGGGCTTCATCACCCCGGGTGGTCTCTTCCAGGAACTCGGCTTCAACTACGTTGGCCCCATCGACGGCCACGACCTCCCCGCGCTCGTAGAGATTCTGTCGCGGCTCAAGGAAATGCACGGTCCCATTCTGCTCCACTGCGCCACACAGAAAGGGCGGGGCTATTCCGAAGCCGAACGCGACCCCTCCAAGTACCACGGCGTCAGTCCACTCCAGATCACCACGACGGAGAACGAGGGCGAGGCGCGTCCACCGGCGAAACTCTCAAGCGCCCCTTCCGCCAAGACCTTCACCGACGTGTTCGCCGACGCCCTCATCGACGCCGCTGAACAGGATCCCAACATCGTGGGCATCACGGCCGCCATGCCCACAGGCACCGGGCTCGGCAAGTTCCAGGAGCGCTTTCCCGAACGCTTCCACGATGTCGGCATCTGCGAGCAACACGCCGTCACCTTCGCGGCCGGCCTCGCGGCTAAAGGTTCCCGGCCCGTTATCGCCCTCTATTCGACCTTCTTGCAGCGCGGCTACGACCAGATCATCCACGATGTCTGCCTCCAGAACCTTCCCGTGCTCTTTGCCATTGACCGGGCAGGTCTCGTCGGACAGGATTGCCCCACCCATATCGGCACCTTCGACCTCTCCTTCCTGCGCAGCATCCCCAACCTCACGCTCCTGGCCCCACGCGACGACCTCGATCTGACCGCCATGGTGCATTGGGCGTTGAAACACCCCGGGCCCGTCGCCATTCGTTACCCGCGCGAAAAAGCCCCCACCATCGGTCCCGTCGACTCGCGCGACGTCACACGAGGCTCGATCCTGCGAAACGGCGCCGACGTTATGCTGGCCGGTCTGGGACCCTGTGTAGGCGCCTGCATCGAGGCCGCCGAACTACTCGAACAAGACGGCCTAGCCGTCGGTGTCGCCGATGCCCGCGTCGTCAAACCACTCGACGGCGACCTTTTTGCCCAGATCGCCGACCTGCCCCTCATTACCGTTGAAGAGAACGTCCTTGCCGGCGGTTTCGGCGCGGCCGTAATGGAATACTACGAGATGACCGGCCGTCTCAGCGGCGTTCGCCTTCGCCGTGTGGGATTGCCCGACCGCTTCATCGACCATGCCAAGCGGGAAGAGCAATTGGCTGAACTCGGCTTGGACGCGGCCGGCATTCGCTCGGCCGCGCTTGCGTTCCTGACCCGGCACGCCGTACCCACGGCGAAGTAGCCATCTCCCTGCAACTTCGTACCCCGATCACCGACGCGCGCTTGATGGCGTCCTTTCACTGCGCTATCATTACAATTTCAGCAGAAACGCGACAGGGACTGGACCGCCGAACCGGGAACCGACTCTATGCAACTGCTTCAGTTCATCAAGGGATACCTGGACGACCCACGGGCTGTGGGGAGCATCATACCCAGCTCACGAGGACTCGCGGACGCGGTCACCAAAGCCGCCGGGGTTCGCGACGCCAGAACCATCGTGGAATTCGGCCCGGGAACCGGGGTATTCACCTCCGTCATCCAACAGAGCCTGAACGACGAGGCCGTTTTTCTTGCAATTGAGATCCGTAAGGATTTCGTCGAGGTCGTCCGCGAGCGATGTCCCGGCGTCCATGTCTTCCACGACTCCGCCGCCAATGTTCAGCAATGCCTTGAGGCCGTCGGCCGCCAGAAGTGCGACTGCATCATCTCGGGTCTGCCTTTCGCGCTCTTCGACGACGAACTGCAGGACCAACTCCTCGACGCGTCCTACGAGGCCCTGGAGCCGGGCGGCGTCTTTGTTACGTTTACCTACATTTTCGCGCAGCATCTCCCCAAGGGCGAGAAGTTCTACGAGAGGCTTCGCGAGCGCTTTGTTTCGGTTGACAAGACTCGCACGGTGTGGACAAACGTCTTTCCGGCCTTTGCCTACCGTGCCCTAAAGTAGCCCCGGCATCCCGGACGGGGTATCACGAAAGGATGGCCATGAAATCAGCGTTGTTCGTATGGGGTGGTTGGGACGGCCATGAGCCCAAGCAGTGTGTCGACGTCATTGCACCCACGGTCGAAGCCGAGGGCTTTCAGGTGGAAATATCCGACACCCTGGATGCCTTCCTGAACGAAGACAAGATGAAAACCTACGACGTCATCTGCCCGTGCTGGACCACGGGCGAGATCTCCGCGGAGCAGGAAACGGCCCTGTGCGACACGGTCGCCAACGGCGCCGGGATCGCCGGATGGCATGGCGGCATGTGCGACGCCTTCCGCGGGAACACCAACTACCAGTGGATGACCGGTGGCAACTGGGTCGCCCACCCCGGCAACATCCGCGAATACGAGGTCAACATCATCAACCACGACGACCCCATTACCACAGGGCTGTCCGACTTCAAGATGAACTCGGAGCAGTACTATCTGCACACCGATCCCTCCAATGAAGTCCTCGCCACGACGACCTTCGACGGCGCCGGCGCCTCCTGGATTGCTGGATGTGTCATGCCCGTCGTATGGAAGCGTCAGTGGGGCCAAGGCCGCGTGTTCTACTCTTCGCTCGGACATGCCGCCAAGGACTTCATCCTCGTGCCCGAATGCCTCGAAATCATGAAACGGGGCATCCTCTGGGCGGCCCGCTAGGAGTCTGACTCCTAGCCGCACCCCTGAGCCATAGGAGAACCACGCATGTCCCCAAGATCCAAGAATCTGAAACCCGTGAAGCTCGGCATCGTCGGCTGTGGCAATATCTCTGACATCTACTTTGAGAAGTGCAAGAATTTCGACATCCTGGAGGTCGCCGCCTGTGCCGACCTCGTCACCGCCCGCGCCCGCGCCAAGGCAAAGCAGCATGGAATCGCTAAAGCCTGTACCGTCAAGAAGCTCCTCGAAGACAAGAGCATCGAGATCGTCATCAACCTGACGATCCCCAAGGCCCACGCCGCCATGGCCCTTGCCGCCCTCAAGGCCGGCAAGTCGGTCCACAGTGAGAAACCCTTGGCCGTATCGCGCGCCGACGCACGCAAGGTTCTTGCCGCAGCAAAGTCCAGCAAGAAGAGACTGCTCGTCGGCGGAGCCCCCGACACCTTCCTGGGCGGCGGCCTTCAGACCTGCCGCAAGTTGATCGACGACGGCTGGATCGGCCAGCCGGTCGCCGCCACCGCCTTCATCCAATGCCACGGCCACGAGAACTGGCACCCGGATCCGGAGTTCTACTACAAGGCCGGCGGCGGGCCCATGTTCGACATGGGGCCCTACTATCTCACCGCTCTCGTCACGCTTCTCGGGCCGGTCAGACGCGTCAGCGGCTCCGCACGGATCACCTTCCCCGAACGCACCATCACGAGTGCGCCCAAGTACGGCGCCACGGTCAAGGTCGACGTCCCCACGCACGTGGCCGGCGCCATGGACTTCACTTCCGGCGCCATCGGCACCATTGTCACCAGCTTTGACGTCTGGGGCCACAACCTGCCCTGCATCGAGATCCATGGCACCACCGGTTCCCTTAGCGTCCCCGATCCCAACGGCTTCGGCGGCCCCGTCAAGGTCTTGCGCGCGGACTCGGATGGATGGACGGAAGTGCCGCTCACCCACGGATTCTCCGAACAGAGCCGCGGCATCGGTGTGGCCGACATGGCCTACGCGCTGCGCACCGGACGCCCCCACCGTGCCAGCGGCGAGTTGGCCTATCATGTTCTCGACTTGATGCACGCGTTCCACGAGTCCTCCGACACCGGCCAGCATATTTGCCTTGAAAGCACTTGCCAACGTCCGGCCCCGTTGCCGATGGACCTGCCTGCGACCCAACTTGACGAATAGGACGGCACGATGCCTACAGAGTGCTACCAGCTACTGATCCTCGGCCACATTTCCAAGGACATCATCATCACGCCCGATGACGAGGCATCGATGGTCGGCGGCGCCGTTGTGTACTCGACCATTGCCGCCCACCAGATCGGATGCAAGCTGGCGGCCGTGACCAAACTGCACCCGGACGACCGCGCCGCGCTTGAAGTCTTCGAGAAGCATGGTTGCCCCTTCTATGCGCTGGACTCGCGGGAAACCACCTCCATAAGAAACACGTACCACACTGCCGACCGCGAACGCCGTACCTGCGAGGCCATCGCGATTGCCGACCCGTTCTGCATCGCCGATGTCCCCAAAGGGGTTGAAGCGGATGTCTATTACCTCGGGGGACTCATTCAAGGAGAGTTCCCGGAGGAGTTGGTGCTCGACTTGGCCAAGCGCGGCAAGGTCGCGGTGGACGCCCAGGGCTTCTTGCGCGTGAGCGAAGACGGTCCCATGCACTTTCGCGACTGGCCCACCAAGCGTGACATCCTCCCCCACATTCACTACCTCAAGACCGATGCCGCCGAGGCGGAGATTCTCACCGGAAATCCGGATCATGAAGAAGCCGCCCGCACCCTTCACGACTGGGGATCCGCCGAAGTCATGGTCACCCACAACGCCGGCGTCCTGGTGCTCGCGGACGGCGAAATCCACTTCGCCCCCTTCACCTCGCGCGACCTCTCCGGACGCACCGGCCGCGGCGACACGTGCTTCGCATCCTATTGCGCTTGGCGCCAGGCACACTCGCCCCAGGAGGCCTGTCAATTCGCCGCGGCGCTGACGTCGCTCAAGATGGAGACACCAGGACCGTTCACGGGAACAATCCAAGACGTCGAAACCGCCATACTCGAACGCCATTAGAGCCAGGAGAAAAGAAAGGGTGTAGTTCACTCTTGTCCTAAACAGCTTTTTGAGAACAACCCAATTCTCAGGACAGCCGATCTGGCCCCGTGAAATGCGGCGGACAGCCATTCGAGGTCGTTCACCGTTATCTTGACCGTGCGTCACCGTAATCTTGACGGTTCGCTTTCCTCTTGTGTCCTCTGAGTCCTCTGTGGCTAGATCTGGCCCTTCTCTTGCCACAGAGGACTCAGAGGACACGGAGGAAATCGAGGCGCGGAACTGGAACGTGCTGCTGGGCGGCCTGGCCTTCTGGGGCATGGACTGGTTTAACGAAACGTGGAACTCGCTCTTCTTCCATTTCACCCAATACGCACCCGCATGGGGGGCCCCCGGCAAGACCGCCTACCTCATCCTCATCGGCCTCAACATCGAGATATCCTTCATGTTCGCCATCGCGGGTATCGCCTTCTGCAAGATGCTTCCCAAGGATAAACACCTCAAGATCTTCGCCATACCCAACCGCCTCTTCATCGCCGTGGCTACCGCCGCGTTCTGCGTCTTCGTCGAAGTACTGCTCAACCTCGTCGGCGCGCTCACCTGGGACTGGGCCTGAAATTAAGGTGACACCATACTTAATTGTTGCACCACACGACTTCCTGTGAGTTCACATGTAATGC
>JAACEL010000317.1 GCA_011682535.1 Nitrospiraceae bacterium
CCGGGCGCCCGGGATTCGCGATGCGGTCCGTCAATACCTCCGCACTCCTGCGTCCCATCAGGTGTCCTGCCTGCGACGCCGTCAGCATCGGGATGCCCATCGTCTCGGCGATGGCGTTGTCGTCTATCGTGGCCAGTTCGACGTTGCCGGGGATGTCGTATCCCAGTTCCGTCAACGTATCGACCAGCTTCTCGGTGACCCCGTCGTTGGCCCCGACGAAAGCCGTGGGCCTGCTGCGATGAGCCATAATGCGGCTGACCACGCGGCCGACGAGCTCGCCGCCCACCTCCAACACGCCCGTAAGCTCGGCCACGTAGGGCAGGCTCGCCGCCTCCAACGCACGGCGATACCCGGCCATCCGGTCTTGAGTGGTTGTGTTGTCCATCTCCGAGGAGATAAACCCAATGTGTTCGTGCCCTCGTTCGATGAGAGCCTGCGTCAATTCGAAGGCCACACGTTCGTTGTCCGACACCACAAAGTCAGCGTCTATCCCGCGCAGATACCGATCGATCAACACAAACGGGAAGGCCGATCGCCGGAACTTGGTCAACAGGCTCAATAGCCGGTCCGAGGCGTGCTGGGGCCAGAACGCGACCCCCTCGATGCCGCCGTTTCGCACATCGGCCAGGAAGCCGAACTCGGCCTCGTTGCTGAAACGCAGGAAATACACCATCGTGTGGTAGCCGGCCTCGGCCGCCGACTCGATGAACCCTCGCACCACCGACCGGGTGTAGCGGCATTCCAGTTCCGGGCAGGCGATGGCCACCGTACGCCGCCCGCCCACTTGGAGCACGCGCTGGCGCTGAGCGCGGGGCGCAACAAAAGACCCACGCCCCGGCGCGCGCGTTACGTAGCCCTCCTGTTCGAGGTCGCGCATGGCTTGGCGCGTGGGGTTGCGGCTGACGCCGTACTGGCGGGCCAACTCCAATTCGGACGGAATGCGGCTTCCTTCGGGCAGTTCGCCGCTCTCGATCTGGTTCTTCAACTCTCGCTTGATGTGCACGTAGACGGGAATATCGGGAGGAATGCTCGTCATGCAGACTGCCGCTCCATAAACGTGCGCAGCAATACCTGGCAATCACTCACGATGACAACTAGACGGGCTCTCACGTACCGTACCACTGCTTTCTCCCGTGTCCCCTGCGCCATTCAACGCAAGGGTGCTCTTGCTGGTTTTTGCATTGATATGTGTGGCTGCGCCTGATGCCCAAGCGACCTGTGCGCCATTTCCGGGCCATCCGGGATAACGCAGTCCTTGCATTTGGGCTATCTTGTAATTACAATATATAGAGACGTTGCGTTTCTGTCAAGTCTCACCCTTGATGTGTCGATTTTTGGCAGAAAACAGGGGCGTTGCGCTCTTGGGATTACTATCGATTGTGAGTACATTGTGTTGGTTAGAGGAGGTATCTGATGAGTGAGGGTTTACGCCCGGTGCCCGGAGGGCAACTGGGGTCCGTTTTCGACGACATGGTGGTACTGCGGGACAGTCGTTCTGCCCGGGCTTCCAGCTGGGATCGCAGTGGTGCGAATAAGGACTTCCGGAGTTTGGCCGCGGGGGGGACGCTTGATTTAGCCGATATTCCCGGCGCTGGATGCATTCGTCACATCTACTTCACCATCACCATCTCCGAGCACAGCTTCGGGAACCCGCGCTATCTCCGCGACTTGGTGCTACGCGCCTACTGGGATCGGGAAGATACCCCCAGCATCGAGGTTCCCTTCGGAGATTTCTTCGGTCAAGGACACGAGTGTATCCGCTTTTTCCGGTCGCTGTTGGTCACGGTGAACGAGGGGATGGAGTTGATTGGCGGCAAGACGGGCACGATCACCGTTGGCTTCAATGCTTACTTCCCCATGCCCTTCGGCGACGGGGCCCGTCTCACCCTCACCAACGAGGGCGATTACGACATCACATCCGTGTGGTATCACGTTGACTATGAACAAGTGCCCTCCATCGACCCCCGTGCCGGCCGCTTCCACGCGCAATGGCGCCGTGAGAATCCGACGAGCGCGGCGGGCGAGGCCGTCAACACGTCTCACAGTGAGGCCACCAACCTGGACGGCCACGAAAACTATCTCATCCTCGATGCGCAGGGCCACGGCAACTTCATCGGGTACTTCCTGAATGTCCACAACTTCTTCGACGCATGGTACGGCGAGGGCGACGACATGATCTTCATCGACGGCGACACCTGGCCCCCGTCCATTCATGGAACCGGCACGGAGGAGTGCTTTGGGGGAGGCGCCTGTCCCAACGTCGAGTATGCCGGGCCTTACACCGGCTTTCACCTCATCGGCAACAAGAACTGGCGTGGGAAAACGTCGATGTACCGCTTCCATGTGGCCGATCCCGTGCGTTTCAAGGAATCGATCAAGGTGACCATTGAACACGGCCACGCCAACAACTTCGCCAACGACTATTCCAGTACCGCTTTTTGGTATCAAGCCGAGCCCCATGCGCGCTTCCCTGAGCTTCTGCCCATTGAGAAGCGTCGGCCGATCGTGGGCGACGATCCGCACGACAAGGCGCACGCGGCCTTCCTCAAACTGCAAGCGAACCACTCCGCCTACTGCGCGGTTTTGAGGGCGCGCGAACTTGGCCCCCAGAAGAACTTCGAGCGCGACGTGTTTGAGCGGCTGGCGTCCGATATCGCCGCGGCTTTCGAAGCCAAGGACTACGTTCTTGCGGCCAAGAAATGCGAAGAGGCCAACGCCAAAATCGAAGTCTTTGTGGGCCAGAACGGGGAAAGCCGCGTCGCGCAGGGATAGGGATGTCCGCACCGGCATTGACGTGCCGGTTGCGCGCGAGGGATCGTCCCGGCGCAAGGGTAAGGTTGCTGACAAAAGGAGAGCACTCATGGCGGAGTTCCTGGTGGGTTGCGACGTGGGAACCGGCGGCACCAAGGCCGTGGTCATGGCCGCCGATGGGCAAGTGCTCGGCTCGCATTACGTCGAGTACCCCCTCATTACAGCCAAGGAGCCCAACGAGCGGTTTCCCGGAGCCAAGGCCGAACACGACCCCGAATGGTATTGGGATGCCGTGGCCGACACGATCGGCGAATCGATCCAGCAGTCGAAGGTCGATTCCAGGGAGATCAAAGGCGTCTCCATCAGCGCGCTGTCGCCCTCGTGCATCTGCGTCGACAAGGACTTGCGTCCTTTGGCCAACGGGCACATCTGGATGGACCGGCGCGCGTCCGCCGAGTGCGATTGGCTCAAGCGGCACATCGGCGAGGAACGCATCTTCGCGCTGAGCGCCAATCCTACCGATCCCTACTATGCGACCGCCAAGCTGATGTGGGAGAAGAACAACCGGCCCGACCTTTACGACAAGACTTACAAGCTCCAGACGGCCGCCGATTATCCGTGCATGAAGCTCACCGGCAAGGCGGTCACGGACTATTCCAACGCCTCGCTGATTGGTATCGCATTCGACATCGTGAACCGCAAGTGGGACACCGCTCTTCTTGAGGAGATTGGTCTGGACCCGGACAAGCTGCCCGAGCCGTTCCCGTGCGACGAGGTGATCGGGGAAGTGACGAACGAAGCGGCAGTGCGCACCGGGCTGGCGGCGGGTACGCCTGTCGTGGCGGGAACCGTCGACTGCAACGCGGCCTGGGTCGCAGGTGGGGCCGTGGAATCCGGTTCCACCCAACTCGTGATGGGCACGGCCGGCGTGCTGGGGGTCGTACACGAGGAACCGTCCTTCACCAAAGACATGATCACCATCGTGCATACGGCCAAGTCGCGCACGCTCTACACCACCCTGGCCGCGCTGGTCTCTTGCGGGGCTCTGATGCGGTACTTCCGCGACAACTTCGGGCAACTGGAGATGATGGCCGAACAGATGACCGGGCGCGACGCCTACGTGATGCTCAACGACGAAGCGCGCGATGTGCCGCCCGGGAGCAACGGTCTGATCTGCTTGCCGTATTTCATGGGTGAGCGCACGCCGATCTGGGACACGCTGGCGCGCGGCGTGCTCTTCGGCCTGAGTCTCGACCATGGCCGCGGGCATGTCATCCGGGCGTTGATGGAAGGGGCGGGCTACGGTCTGCGCCACAACTTCGACCTCATGCGCGACAGCGGCGTCAAGATGGATCTGCCGATGGTGCTCAGTGAAGGTGGCGCCAACAGTCCCATGTGGCGCCAGATCATCGCCGACATTCTCAACGTCGAATGCGTCTTCGCAACCTCGTCGAAAGGAGCGCCCGTCGGCAACGCCGTGGCCGCGGGTGTCGGCGTGGGGATCTACAAGGACTACGACGTGGTCAAACAATGGGTCGAGTATGGCAACACGGCAACGCCCAACGCTGAACACAGAGTCTTGTACGACAAGCTCTATTCGGTGTATAGAGACCTGTATCCAGCGGTGCGGAACTCATTTGTGGACGTGGCGGACGCGCTGTCCGTCTGATCGACGTCACAACGGATTACCAGACAGGGCGGAATCGATGGCACTGCTTCTTGAGAACGACGCGATTCAAATCGAACTGGACGCGCAAACCGGCGGCTTTCGCTCTATCTTCGATAAGGTTTATGGCCGCGAGTACGTCGGAGCGCCCGAAAGGAACCTGCTCTTCCGTCTCATGTGTCCCGACGGCGACGCGCAGTGCCGCCACCTTGATCCCGTCGGTGCAGATGTCTCCATCACCGATGGCGCCGCCACCATTTCCTACGACCTGAGCGGCGCCTCCGTGGAGGCCCGCCTTCAACTGGACGGCGGCGCCATCCAGGCCTCGTTACGGATCAAAAACAGCGGCTCGCTAAACGTCGAAGAAGTCCTGTTCCCTTGCATTCGAGGGCTTAGTCCGATCGCCGACGCCGCCCTCATTTGGCCGGACCTGTTCTGCCGCAAGCTGGATCAGTTGTTCTCCACCGATGGGACCGCGTTCGTGCCTGCAGGACTCGGGGGCGACCACCACACCTGGAACGAGTGGACGCAGAAACGGGTGGCCCGGTACCCCGCCCACCTTACGTCGGCCTGGTGCGACTACGGCAATGCCGAAGGGGGGATTGCCCTGGAGGGCCGCCACACCGATTTCTCGATCATGGACTTTTTCGTACACAAGATCGTCGAGAAAGACTTCGCTCCCGACCAGGACGATCCGGTCCGGCGCACGCTCGATTTGGCCGTATCGCACCCGCACCGTTGCAAGCCCGGGGAGACCTGCGAGACGCCGCCGGTACGGATCAGTATCCACGGTGGCGATTGGCACACGGTGGCGGACGAACACCGGCTGTGGCTTGAGACTTGGCTGGAAAAGCCCCAGCGCCCGGCCAAATTCGCCGAATCCATCGGCTGGCACTTCTATTTCATGAAGCATCAGGACGGACTCGTTCTCAACACCTACGGCGACATGCAAGCAATGGGCGAAGCCGCGTTGGCCGCCGGGTGCCCCTACTTGCTCATTTTCGGCTGGCAGGCGGGTGGGCACGACAACAACTATATGTACCGCTACGTACCCAACGAGTCGTGGGGGGGCGCGGAGGCCTTGAAGAAGGTGCTCGATCGGCTTCGGGGAATCGGGGTCGAAGTGATGCCCTTTTTCAATGGCACGCTGGCGAACATCGAGATGCCTGAGCACAAAGAGTTCGGGCATCGGTGGGAGGCGAAGACACGTGAAGGACACCCGTACTACGCCGGCGACTGGGCGCGCCACAATATGGAAGCCATCACCCGCAACCGCGCCATGCTGCACCACGAGATCGCCCCGTGTGCCGAGCACCGGGCGTACTTCCTCGATACGATCCGGCGGATGATCGAGGAATACGGGTTCGGGAATCTGCAACTCGACCAGATCGCCGAGAAGATGCTCGTCGACTACGATGAAGCCCACGTCGAGACAACACCCGATCGCGTCTATGTGGACGGCATGGCGGAGTTGTTGCCAGCCGTGCGTGCGTTGATCCGCGGGGCGAATCCGGAGGGGGTGGTCATCTCTGAAGGGCTCAACGACTTCACCGGGCAATGGTGCGACAGTTCGTGGGATTGGACCACCCTGGGCGTATTCCCCGAGCCCATCCTTTACACGCTCCCTTGGCTCATGGCCAGCCACGAGATCGATGCCCTCGAGTACGATCAGGTCAACCTCGCGTTCGCGTACAAGATGCACCTCGACATGAAGATCGACGGCGGCGACGCGCCAATC
>JAACEL010000044.1 GCA_011682535.1 Nitrospiraceae bacterium
CCTCAGTCTGGTTGAATTCGACCCGCCCGACCTGGCGATCGTAACCTACGGCGGCAGCACGCCGATCGCCATGGAGGCCGCGGAGAAGTTGCTGATGGAGGCCGAGATGGTGTGCGACGTCATCGTGCCGTCCCAGGTTTCCCCAATCCCGTTCGCGGAGATCGGCGGTTGCCTGACCCACGACGTGCCCCTCGTCACGCTGGAAGAGGGCACGACGCCTTGGGGATGGGGCGCGGAGTTGATCGCTGGGCTGGTTGAGTCGGGAGACACGCGCCGATACCGCCGGTTTGGGGCCGCCCACGTGCCGATTCCAGCCGCGCGTTCCTTGGAGCAGCAGGTTCTCCCCAACGCGGACCGCATCGCCGAGGAGATACAGAGGGAGTTCGCATGAGCGATTTCACCGAAGTAGTCATGCCTCAACTGGGGGTGAACGACACCGAGGCCATCATTGTTGAGTGGAACGTCGCACCGGGCGACCGGGTCGAGTTGGGTCAGGTGCTCGCCGAGGTGGAGACGACCAAGGCAACGTTCGAACTCGAATGCGAATCGCCCGGCCACTTCTATCCGCTGGCCGCCGAGGGCGAGAAGATCCCCATTCGCGCCGTCATCGGTCTGATTCTGCCCGAGGCGTCCCCCGGCGTAGTGGACCACTACAGGGCCGGGATGGAGCGGCGCAAGGAAGCCGGGGCAGAGGCCGTCGACGCCCCCAGGCTGACGGCGAAGGCGCGCAAACTCGTCGAGCAGCACGGCGTCGAACTGTCGCAGTTGCCGGCGGATCGGATCGTGCGCGAGCGCGATGTGCTCGCCGCGTTGGGCCGCACTGCCGCCCCCGCCGCAGCGCCCGGGACGCCGCGGCGGGTGGTCGTCTACGGCGCCTCGCAGGGCGGCCTGGCCGTGGTGGCGTGCCTGAGCACCATGCCCAGTTGCGAGGTTGTCGCGTTTCTCGACGACGCCCCGGAACGGATCGGCACGATGTGCCACGGCATCCCCGTCTGGCCCGGGACGCAACTCGAAGCACTTGCAGACAAGGGTGTCACCGCCGTCGCCACGCACATCGCCGACGGAGCGCTCCGGCTGGCCTTGCTCGAACGCACTGGCGCGGCGGGGCTATCTTTCATGAACACCATCCACGCCAACGCGACGGTCGCTTCGACGGTTCGGATGGGAATGGGCAATCTCATCAAGGCCGGGGCGGTCATCGACGCCTACGTGGAAATCGGCGACTGCTGCATCGTGGACAACGGCGTGATCCTTCCGCATCACAACCGCATCGGCGACGCGTGTCACTTGGCGCCCGGCGCGTGTTTCGGCGGCAATTGCGACGTCGGCGACGGTACCATTGTCGGTATTGGCGCCACCGTGTCGGCGCGTATCCGCATCGGGCGCAACGTCATCATCGGCCCGGGCGCCTGCGTGCTGCGCGACGTGCCCGACGACGCAATCGTCGAAGGGTATCCCGGCAAGATTGTCGGCCAACGCAAGAAGCCCGGCGGATCCTGATAGCGATCGGATAGGCCCGAAGGACTGGCAGCACGTGGGTTCGCGTCGCTCACCCACGGCTACAGCCTGTCGCTCCGGGGCCTGCGAAGTACAACTTCGCGGGCAATCGCGTTCCCAAGTGCAACTTGGAAAACGAGGTTGGTGGGAGAGCTCAGCTTGGACCCTGCTTGTGAGGGCGGCTTTTTCCTATTTCCTTTACCTGTCACTCAGGCTATACTTGACCGGCAGGAGTTCCTTCACCGTTACGCCATCAGGCAACGAAAGGAGAGAGTACCATGGCAGAAAGCGTCTACAAGGTCATCGAGCTTGTCGGAACCAGCCACGAATCCTGGGAGAAGGCCGCCACGCCGTCGAGCACGCGGGGAAGAGTCTTCGCGACCTCCGGATCGCCGAGGTTGTCCAACTTGATATGCAGATCATGGAGGGCAAAGTCGAAACCTACCGCGCGAAGGTGAAGGTGTCCTTCAAGTACGAAGGCGGTGACTAGAACGGCATTGAATGGGGGCAGTAGAACCGTTGAGAAAGTCCAAGCCGGAAGAGGTGAGCGAAAACTGGGAATGGAGAGGGGTCAGACGGAGAGTAGGGGTCAGGTCCTGCAATCATACGCTTCGTCTTTCCTTTTCTCCTTCCATCCAGGAAATGGAGAACCGGTTGTGATCTCGCCTGGATCTCTTGCTTCGAACGCGCCCCCATTTGTATCGACCCAATTTGTGTCAAGATATTGCTTGACATATCAACATAAAAATGAACAAGATATAAAAACTCCCACATCGTGGGGAGGTTTGTGCTAGAATGAATATGGTATCGGAGGGAATTCTTCCAAGAAATAAGAAGAGACAAGGTTCGAGGCATCCCTGTCGGGCAAAATCGCTTGGGGTGGCAACGTTGCTCTCTTGTCTGTTGGAAGGACTTTCTCAGGGAGGATAAACTACAATGGGACAAGAAAGAATAGGGAGGCGGTTCATGTCTATTCGCTCGTACTTTCCGAAGTCTGCCGTGACACTATTGGTCGCGGTAACGTTCGTGGCAACCTTAACGGGCTGCCCTGGGCTATTTCCTCCCCGGCTCGTGTCCGTGACGCCGAATGTCGTGCCGTCCACTGTGGCGACGGCGCTGACTCTGGCAGGGCGGAATTTCGAGGACGGGGCCACGGTGACGTTCACGCGCGCTAACGGGACGACCGTTATCGGCGCCGTGGCGGCCACGTTCGTTTCCAGCAGTGAGCTTACGGTGGTTTCGCCGACGACCACGGCCATCACGGCCGCGGAGAACGTGACGGTGGTCGTGACGAATCCCGGTGGAAAAATGAGCGATGCGGTTACCGTCGTTTATGCGCCGCCGCCGAGTGTTGCGACGATGGCGCCGCTCTCTGTGCCGGGGACGATTCCGACCGCGGTCACGGTGACCGGTGTGAATTTCGAGAGTCCGGCCGAAGTGCGGTTTATGCGGCCTGATTCCACCGAGATCGGCACGGTATCGGGCACGGTGGTTAATGCCAATACTATCACGTGCACCACCGCGGCCGACGCCGCGATCGCGGCCGACACCGTGGTGACGGTGGAAGTGCTGAATCCGGACGGGCAGGTATCGATATCGGTTGTGAAGGCGGTCGGCTCGATAACGTATCTGGCGCCACCCATTATTGACTCGATCGCGCCTAACCCCATGCGGGCGACGGTGGGCGAGTCGGTAACGATTACAGGTTCCAACTTCGACGCGGCTTCGCAGGTTGAGTTTAACCTGCCGGACAGCGGTCCCACCGCCGCGATCGGCGTGAGCGTCAACGCGGGCGGCACGGAGATCACGTGCACCAGCCCGATGGAGACGGGTTTGGAAGAAGATGCTTCCGTGACGGTGACGGTGACGACGCCGGCGCCGGATGGGCAGTCCGACACCCTCTCCGCAACATACACGGCGGGCCCGGACATTGCGTCGGTTTCGCCTATTGAGTTGCCGACGCAGTTTGGTTTGCCAACCACGGTAATGGGTACGGGATTCCAAGACGGCGCTTCCATTACGTTCGGCGGCACGGCCGGGACGGGTGTTGCGGTTGCCTCCGGAATCGTGCTCACGTGCACCAGCCCGCCTCGCCCCGATATTACCGAGCCGACCGCGGTTGACGTGGTCGTGACGAACCCGGACGGGCAAGTGTCGGACGACACAACGAAGGTTTCCTCGACGGTCACGTACTATCCGCCGCCGATTGCGAACACCGTGAGCGCGGCCAGCGTGCCAGCGACGATTTCGACGGAATTGACGATCACAGGCCAACACTTCCGCGGCCTTCCGTTGCCAAGCGCCATCGGGCACACGACGGTCATCTTCCGCGAAGCGGTGGCTCCGTTCGCCATCATCGACACGGTGGATGCCGCCGTAGTCGGCAGCACGGAATTGACCTGCATGACCCCGGTCCTGACCGGGCTGCTCGCCCCGTTGGCCGTAACGTTGGAGGTCGTGGGTCCGCAAGGCCAAGGCCAATCCAGCGATCTGCTTGATGTCACATACAACCCGCCGCCGGACCTGTCGGCCGCGACGTTCCTCCCGCCGAATGTGCCGGCAACGATTGCGACGCCGTTCACGATCACGGGCGCAACGAATCTCAATGCGGCGGCCTCCGGTGTCGATCTTATCTTCACCCGTTCCGATACGAGCGGAGTGATCGGCACGGTCACGGATACGTCGAATACCGGCACGGACGCCAGCGGCAACACGCCGACGCTCGCGGGCCTGACCGCGGACCTGGTGGTTCAGGTGACGGTGCGGAACAACAATGACATGCAGGTGTCGGAGACGTTCCTGACCACGACGTACAACCCGCCCCCCTCCATCACGACCGTGCTTCACGGCACGCTCGGTGGCGCGGAGGTGCCGGCGACAATCGCCTCGCTTGTGACGATTACGGGCGCCAACTTCCAAGCCGGCGCGACAACGAGTTACAACCTTCCGGTGGGAGGCGCCACGGCAGGGGCGCCGACGGTTGACAGCGCGACACAGATCAGCGACACCTCTCCTACGTTGGCGAGTGGCGACATCGCGCTGGATGCGCCGGTGGCAGTCACCGTGACGAACCCGGACAACCAGGTGTCGAACGCCGTGTCCATCAATTACCAAGCCGAGCCTAGCATTACAGGCGTCACCACGGGCATCACGGTGGCCGATGTGGCGGGCGACGTGATTCCGGCGACGATTGCGGTCCCGTTTGACGCGGTGACGGCAAACTGCCTGATCGACGCCACCAACGCGACAGGTCTGGGCGGCGGCGTGCCGACGGTGACCTTCACGATTGTGACACCGCCGGAAGCCCTCGACGCGACGGGCGTCTCCTGTCCGAGCGAGGTTACCCTTGAAGGCACGACGCCAGGAACGTTTACGAATACGGACGACCAAGTGGCCATCGTGTCCATCACGGACGCGTACGGCCAGCCCGGTACGGGTACGGCCACGATCACGATCACGGCCCCCCCGACGTTGACCGAGTTCCAGGCGACTTTCAACGACACGTATGGTCCGTTCACGGATCGGAGTGTGTTCCCGTCCACCATTGCTTCGGACTACACGCTCATCGGAACGAACCTTCGCGATGTCGCGGACGTGGAGTTCTTCGAAGACAGCAGCTTGGCGACTTCTATCGGTACGGACACGGCGGCGATTTCCGTCGTGAACACCGAAGTGACCGGTGAGACCCCGGTTATTGCGCCGACACCCGCAGTGAGTCTGACGGACGTAAACGTCCTCCTGACGAACACGGACGGCCAGTCGACCGCTACGCCGCTGAACACGATTCTGGCGGTAGCTCCGCCGTTGCTCACGGATGTGATCCACGTCAGTGGCGCGGCGCCGACGTTCATCGCGAACGGCCCGTTCCGGAATGAATACTCTGGAACCTTCGGTGTTGCGGTGACGTTTGCCCTGCGCGGGACGAACCTCGACAGCCGCTCGCCCGATCCGTTGGATCTGGCGAATCCGGGTGCGGCCTTTGTGAGCCTTGGCGGCGGCGCGGTGGCCATTGACGGCCTCCGCGGGCCTGGAGACTACGCCAGCGGCGGTGGTGATGATGCTGCGCGCATCATGAGTTCCACGGCCGTTCGGTTCGAACTCCAGGATAACGGCAACACCGATTCAATTGGATCGGCGCTGTTGGCCGACGTTCTGGGCGATCTCGATGTACTCAGCCTGACGGACTACACCGGTCAGACAACGACGGCCGGTGTGGTTGACGCGATGCTGACCGTCCGCGGCCCAGCGACGGATGTCGGCGGCGAAGGCCACGCGGCCGCTCTCGTAACCGGCAACCTTGACGGCCCGGTCGCCAAGTTCCCGGGTGACGAGGGCGCTGATCTGGCGGTGCTGACGACCGGCCCCGCCGGCGCCCGCGTAGACATTTTCTACGGCACAACGGACGAAGCGCTGCCGATTGATCCCGACCAGACCTCGGCGATTCCGTTGGGGACTAGCGCGGGCCTGACGACGATTGGGTCGCGCAACATGCTCATCACGGACTTCGACGGTGACGGCTACGGAGACCTGTTCGTGGGTATCCCCGACAACGACCTCGTCACGGGTGTTGCCGGCGCCGGTACCGCAGGGGCTGTCCATGTGTGGTTCGGCTCCGACAGCGGCATCAGCGCGGCTGGCCCCGATGTCACGCTTGACGGCGCGGCTGCGCTGAACTATGGCGCGGTGACAGGTGGTGAAGGCTTCGGCGCCGCGTTGGCGTCCGGAGACTTCAACGGTGACGGACTTGCCGACCTTGCGGTGGGCGCGCCCGGCCAACTCGGTATCGACGGGACGGCGACGAGCAGTGGCGTTGTCCACCTGTACCTGGGCAATGTCGATGGACTGACGTCAGCGGTGCCCGACATCAGCTTCGCGGTAGCAGGCTCGAACGCCGGTGGCCGTGCGGACATGTTCGGTCTTGGACTTGCCCTCGGCGATGTAGACGGCGACGGAGACGACGACCTGTTCGCGGGTTCGCCCGGCTTCGACGGCTTGGCCGGTTTCGATACGGGCCGCATCTGGATGTTCGAAGCCGACAGCAACCTCGACGCGGCTGCCGACCAGACCATTACGGGCACGGTAGCCGGTGTGAATGCCGCGTATCCGTCGATTGTGGACGTCAACGGCGATGCGCTGGCCGATCTGCTGGTAGGCGCACCGGTGCTTGACGGCGATAACGGCCAGTTGGTGCTGTTTGTCGGCCAACTCAACCCCGCCACGGGGACGTGGATTCGAACGGCAGGCGGCGACAGTGCGCTGGTGTCCGCGGGTACCACGGGCGATACGTTCGGCACGGGTTCCGGCACGATGTTCATCGACATGACGAATGGAATCCTCGCTTCCGGCGCCAATATCACCGATGTCGGCGGTGCGAGCGGGTTCGCCGATCGCTACACGATCGAGCCGCTCAAAGCCTTCACCTTTGAGTTTATCCAGCAAGAGAACTTCCCGAAACCTGAGGACTTGGGTTTCGACGTGGGCGGCGAGCAGTTCGCCGCCTATCTGGATGCGGCCAACATCATCGACACGGATGAGTCGGCGGTGGACGTGTTCCTGAACATCCAGAACGCCGTTGCCGGCATGCGCGACGGCTTCCTGGTCGTCGCGCCCAGCCCGAAGCTGGTCGAGGAGGAATAGCCATATGAGGGCGTCCGCCGCTGAGTGATGGCGTCGCTGCAAGATGTATGATAACCCGCCGGGCCGAAAAGAGTCGGCCCGGCGGGTTCGTATTGCCGCGATTTTCGTGGTTCCCGCAGCGATCCCTGTGTCCAGACCCAGATCTGCCCTTCCTCTCTCTCGGGCGCGTCACAATACGCAGCGCGACGTTCGGGATCCTTCCGGATCCGCCGCCCGATGCCCTATACTCTCCGGATGATCTTGGGAGCAATGAGTGATACACACGGCAACCGGACGCTGATGCACCGCGTCGCCGACGAGATGAGGGATCGGTTTCGGACGGACGTTATCTATCATTTGGGTGACGACTTCCGCGATGCCGAAGAACTCGGCTTCGCCGGGCATATGGTGCGGTACGTGCCGGGACTCTGGTGCCGGGAATACCATGAGCCGCGCGTGCCCATGCGGCTGATCGACGACGTCGACGGCTTGCGGGTGGCGTGTGTGCATGCGGAGAGAGACCTGCGCGCCGTCGAACGCGCCGCCGAAATCGTCCTGTTCGGCCACACCCACACCGCCGGGGTCATCAAGCTTGGCCGCACGCTGTACGTCAACCCCGGCCATCTCAAGGCCCCAGTGAGCCGCGGCGAACGCGCCTCGTTCGCCATCATCGAAGTCGGTCCCGAAGCGGTCCGAGCCGCCATACACGAAGCCAGCGGCGGCATCTTGCGCGAGAGCCTGAAGGTGAGCCGCGCGGACCTAGGTTAGAGCAGTTTAAGTAATTCTGTAGCCACATCCGCTTGCTGTGGCATCGGCTGACTGCGTCACGAAACCTTGCCATAGCACCGCTATGGCGGCGTTTTCCTTTCTTCTCAGCCTTGTCCTCGCTAGCGCGGCCGCGGCCACAGAATTACTTAAACTGCTCTAGCCGGTTTTATTGCCGCTTCTCTTTGCTTCTTTCTCTTCTCGTGAAGAGAAAGAAGACGAGTACCGCACGCCCAGTGCGTATTCGCGAGCTTGGACGAGGCGCGTCAGGAGCGCGTTGGTGGGGCACCCGACGCCATGCTGTTGGCCGAAGCGGACGATGCCGCCATTGAGTGCGTCGATCTCCGTGCGCCGCTTGTGGGCGAAGTCCTCGCGCATGCTGGCGTAATGGGCGGCCGTCGGTGGGATGAGTGTGTCTATCAGCAGCTCCATGTAGGCCTCCGGCCCGGGCGGGTTCAGGCGCACTTCCATGGCATTGGCGACGGCGTAGAGTTCGTGGACGATGTCGCGCATGATGGCCAGCGTGTGCTCGGTTTCGGACAGCACGCCGTAGGGCACATCCAGCAGGGCCGACAGGGGGTTGAGCGCGCAGTTGTAGGCCACCTTGGCCCACAGCACCGTGGCGATGGCGTCGCTGTACACCGTCGGCAGGCCCGCGTCGTCCATCGCTTCGGCGATGGCTCGGACCCGTTCCGCCGGGGCGCTCGAATCGCACACGCCCAACGCGCTCGGTGCGGCGATCACGGTGATGTCGGCCCTGCCCGGCTCCGGCAGCCATACGCCGTAGATCACGCGCGCCTCCACCGTGCGCGCCCACCCGACCACATCAGCGATACGCTCCGCGTTGCCCAGGCCGTTTTGGTACGAACACACCAGCGTGCCGTCGTCGACAAGCGGGGCGATGGCTTGCACGGCGGCGTCCGTGTCGTAGCTCTTCACCGCTATGATGACGAGATCGAAGTTGCCTGCCGCGAGACCCGTGAGGTCCGTTTGTGCGCGAAGATTCGTCACCAGATGCTCGCCCCAAATGCCCGTAATGGTGAGCCCTTTGCCGCGCACGGCGGCCATGTGTTGCTCGCGTCCAATCAGCGTGACCTCATGTCCGGCTTTCGCCATGAACCCGCCCACGGCGCTCCCCATCGACCCCGCACCCATCACGAGAATTTTCATTCGTTGAGTCCCCTCACTTCGAACTACTGGAGCCGCCGGGCTACCGGCGATACGTCGCTCGCGTCTGACTGATAGTAGCATTCGGCGCGTAGTGGTTCACGCGGCGCCTAGCGTGGTCCGGCGCTGAACGGGATGGGCAACAGCTTGTCGAACATCGTGCCGCCGAAGCCGTGGACGACGCCCAACGTAAACAGATTGCGGCACTGCACGGCGAACAGCGTCCCGAAGAACCCGCCCACCCATGTGACGATGCTCAGCCAGAAGTTGGGCAGGTGGATCAAACCGAACAGGGCCGCCGAGCATAGGCACGCCAGCATCAACTGGCCTCTGGAACGTCCGATGTCGAAGGCGCGGCACAATTGCGTTGCGAATACCCCCAGGAACAGCAGTTGTTGCAGGAAGCCCCAGAACACGTAGCCCGACCATTGCCCGCACACGGCAAACACGTCCAGCGCAGTCAAGCGCTCGGAGGCGCGCGGGCCGGCCAGGGCCATGTACTTGCTTTCCTCGAACGCCACGCGCAGATAGTCCTCGTTGAGTTGGAACAGGACGTTGCCGGCGAGAGCCGCCAGTGCGATGACGATGAAGAACGCGCTCATGTAGCCGAGGCTGTCGTGGAGGTTGTCGAGGCGCAGCATGACAGGGAAGCAGACGAGGACGAGGCCTGCATCGAGCAGTAGCAGGAGCCCGCCGTGGAAGGCCAACTGTCTGAGGAGGCCGTCCTGCGTGAGGCAGGGGAATCGAAGCAGGAGGTCGTCTCGGAATGTGATGGCGGCGGATATGAACAGCAGGTCGACAAAGACCGTACACGCCAGAATCGTTCGCCAATACTGCCGGATCTGGGGCGGTTCGCCAAGTACGGATCTATAGTAGCGCATGGGCGACCCGAGGCCGCGGCATTCGAAGAAGTAGAATCCGAAACCGCGGCGGCGCTGCTCGTCCGTCAGGAACAGGTGCTTCTCATAGGGCCAGTGGACGAAGGGGGAGAGGACAAGGGTCCACAGGAGTATGGCGCTGAACCCTGCCCACATCCACCACAGCGTCGGGTCCATCCGGCTTGTCCACACGATGAGCAGAATGGCGGCGAAGGTCATGAACGGTTCGACGAGGTTCCACAGCCGAATGCGCTTGACGTACCACGAGGGAGCGTGTGGATCCTGCACGACGATCCCCGAATCGGGGTCGATCCGGATCGTCGTGAACGCCCGTTTCAGATCCCCCAAGTAACGACGGCAACCTGGCATGTCACATCCTCGCGGCGTGGCCTCGCCAGACTAGTTCGCGGCACTCAGGTACGTGTCGAAGAAACGGTTCATCTGCCACTGGACGCGCCGGGTGACGGGGATGGCGAGATCCATGGTATGGGGCCAACCCTCGAACCGGTCGTAGACCACCGGCACGCCCAGCTCTTTGAGTTTCTCAACCAGTTGGTCGGATTGCCAGATGGGAACCAACTCGTCGATCGTGCCGTGCAACACCAGCGTCGGCGGATCGTCCTTCGACAGATAGGTGACGGGCGAGGCCATGGCGAACACGGCGGGGTCTTTGTCATACGTTGTGCCGAGGAACTTGGTGACCCCGCTACGCCCGCGCCCTTCCTCGCACATGATGTCTATGGGGCCATAGAGATTGACGACGGCCTGAACCGCGCTGCTGACGCCCGCATGGCCGCCGTTGCCCTCGAACTCCGGCATGCCGGCCGTGTATCCCACCATCATCGCCAGATGCCCGCCCGCGGAGCCGCCGACGAGCGCGATCCGGTTCGGATCCACGTGGAGTTTCTCCGCGTTGGCCCGCATCCAGCGCACCGCGCATTTCACGTCCTGAACGGCCGACGGGAACTGGGCCTCGTGAGACAGACGGTAGGAGATCGTCGCGGCCACGTAGCCGCGCTTGGCGTAGCGAACCGTGTAATACTTGTAGTCGCCGCGCTCGCCCTTTTCCCAACCGCCGCCATGGATGAAAATGAGGCCTGGGACCGGTTTGTCCAGGTTGTCCAACGTGTAGAGATCCAGTAGGAGCGCTTTGTCGCCCCCCTTGCCGTATTCGATGCCTTTCGTCTCAACGACGCCCTCGGGCAACGGGATAGGCGAGCCCGGCATGAAGATTTCCAGCTTGCCCTGCAGCGCGGCTGCCATCACCTCGTCCTGACTCGCATAGCCGGGCGGCATCGGTGGCGGTGTGTCGCCCAGCGGCACGCCGAACTCGTCCACGGCGTCTGCTTCGGTCTCTTTCGCTGCCGCGGTTGCCTCCGGCGGATTCGAGCACCCGAAAACGGTCAGCAGGATCAGACACAACGGCAATACGGTTATCCATGTCAACTTGCGCATTACGCGGTTCTCCTTGCGCCGATGGGCGCGTTGCCCCCTGTCTCTAGATGAAAATCAGGACGGCGCAACCGCACTCGCGCCGCCCTGATGGGGGGAAGATGTTCTAGTCGGCTTGCTGCCCGATTTTTTCCGCCTTGTAGCCGCCGCGGGCCTTGTCGTTCAAGTAGACCAGCCCGAATACCACGATGAGGACGACGGGAAGGGCCGCCCACACCTGAAGCGATTTCGCCGGGCCGAACGTGTCGTTCAGCCAGCCAATGCCGGGGCCGGCGAAGAACGTGGCAAAACTGCCCGTGCCGCCAATGATGGCCAAGCCCAGCGCGCCCGTTTTCGGGCAACGTTCAGACGTGATCCCGAGCATCGTCGGCCACCAGAAGCACACGCCGAAGTACAGCAATGTGGCGGCGAAGAAGAACATGGCGGGTGACTGGTGGACGTCCGCCGTGTTGAACAGGAACAGGCCCGCCGCCGCAAAAGGCGCCGTGACCGCGATCAACAATGGTGGTGAGATCTTGTGGACGGGCTTGCTGAAGAACTGGCGGAGGATGAACATCAGTATGCTGCCCCAGACCAGTGCCAGAATCCCTTCCTTACTGCCCATGATGTCGTTGTAGATGTTCGAGATCCAGGCGCCCGCCCCCAGTTCGGTGGCGGCCGTGAACCACATCATGAGGAAGACGATCCAGAACAGCGGCCGACGGAGGGCCTCGGTGAACATGTCGCCGAAGGAGTACCCCGCCTCGACGCGCTCCGTCGCCGGGAATTTCTGCGTGAAGATCATGATGAGGTAGATAACGGACGGCACCAACAGCAGCCCCATCTTGAACTGCCAATTGAGGCCGATCTTGGAGAAGAAGAAGGCCAGCAAACCGCCGATCACGATGCCGCCCGGGAACCAAGCGTGGAAGAGCGTCAGTTTCAGCGTCTTCTCTTCGGGGTAGAGCGTGGCGATCAGCGGGTTGCACACCGCTTCCACAAGGCCGTTTCCCGCGCCCACGACCAGCGTGGCGGCGACCACGACCCAGAAGTTGGGCGCAAAGATTGTCATCACCGTGCCGCCGATATGGCACAAGGCCGCGACCTTCAGCAGCAATCCCATGCCCAACAGATCGACAAGGGGCCCGCCGAACAAGATCGCCAAGCCGAACGAGAAAAACGCCACGCCCGCGATGATGCCGAGCTTGGTCTTGACCGACTCGGCCTGTTGCTCTTCCGTTTGAGCCGCGCCCGTATCCGACACATGGGGCACGACGAATTCCTCTTGGAATGCGCCCATAATGTCGCCACGAATCGCGAACGACATGGCTGTCGCAGTGAGTGCGACGCAGCTTGCGATAAACAATACCCGTTTGTTCATTGCGTTTCCTCCCTCCGCTGGTGACCGTGTCACGGCGAACAGGTTGTCGACCCCTACTGGCTTGGGCGATCCTCTCCCCGAGGTTCCCGTTCGTACACCAATAGGGCATATTGATACCAGACCGCAGAGGCCATGGTACCGGCTTGCCGGCGAGAACGCAAGGCGTCCGAAGCCAGCGGTTTCGCCCAGCCTTTGCCATCGCCCCAGGAGGGCCCCGCTCCGGTGTCGAGGGCGTCAAGGTCCTGGCTTCAGCCGGGATCGACCTACGCGGCGGGTGTGGACGATGATCCAGATCCAGGCATACAGCATACGGCCGCGGATGTGGCGCAGGACGATGTCGGCGATCGTGCCCGCGATGGAGGGGCGGATGGACACGAGGCGGCCGTCGAGGGCGATGTGGGCGCACTGCCGCGCGCGGGACAGCGCGGACAGGATCCGCAGGCGGGGGCTGTCGAAGAGGATCACGAACCGATCGAAACGTGCGCCCCGTAGCTGCGTGACCAAGCCGCACAGTCCGGCGACGTCTCTGATGCTGTATTGGGCCTTCTCCGTCTCCACGACTTCGTCGGCGTGCGCGAGTTCTTCCCGGCCGACCGGGTAGCCATAGGGGACGATGGCGCAGATACGCGCCTCGGGTTCCTGTTCGCGCAGCCGCCGCAGCACTTCGGCGAAATTGCGGCCCTTGCTGTGAAATACACCGATATGACGTTGCTCGCTCATCGCGTCACTTCCTCCAACAGCGGTCCGTAGTGTTTGGGTATGAGCCGTGTCCAGTCGTACTCGGCTTCCGCCCGTTCGCGTCCGGCCGCCCCCATGCGGCGGCGGAGTTCGGGGGCGTCCAGGAGTTGCGCCAGGCGCTCGGCCAGCCCGGCCGCATCCCCGGAGTCGAAGAGGAACCCCGTCTCGCCGTCGACGACGATATCTTGCAGACCACCCACCCGGCTCGCGCACACGGGGCGTCCGGACGCCATCGCTTCCACGGCCACCAGCCCGAACGGCTCCTGCCACAGCGGCGGGAAGACGCAGATGTCGGACTCTTGATACAGGCGCATGATGCCTTCGTGGCCGTGCCAGCCGATGGCCTTGAACCAGTCGTTGCCAATGGCGTAGTCGCTGTGCGTGACGCGGATCTCGAAGTCGTTGCGCGTGGCGGCGAGGCGCTCACCCGCGTCGTACAGCGTCTGCATCCCCTTCGCGGGATCCTCAGCCCGGCCCGTCATGAGGATGACCTTGCGCGCCTTGTCCGCGGGTGGTTCGCAGGGGAACGAGGCCACGTCGACGCCGCCCGGAATTACGCGCACGTGATCGTTAAACGGATCCATTTGCTGCTTGTGGAATCCGTTCGAGGCGACGATGGCGCGGAAGGCGCGCAGCGTTTCGATCACGAGCCGATGGTAGGCGGGGGCGTAGGCGCGGGCCGCGACGTATTCCTCCGAGCCCGGCGCGAGCCGCTCGTGCACGATATCGCCCTTCATTAGGTCCAGCGCGCAGCTCCGGCACACATCCGGCGTCGCCAGATAGCTGTTGGGGCACGTCACGCCCTCGCGGAACAGACGGTTGTCGCGCGGGCACGTCAGTTCGTAGGCGTAGTACCGCGAAATGGTGGGGTGGTGGGCGAGCGCTTTGGCCACGTAGGGTTTCAGGAAGAACCCGTGCGCCAGAAAGACGGCGTCGGGCTTCCACGCATCGACGGCGTCGCGGATGCGCTCTGGCAGCACGTCCGGCGTGATCTCTCGGCGCTCGAAATCGACCCGCGTTGCGGGGAAGGGCAACTCCGACGGCGTAATCGTGCCGCGCTCGAAGGTCTCGTCGCAGTTCGACACGAACAGGTGTACGTCGTAGTCCAGATCCTGCACGCCTCGGATGACGTGGTAGAGATCGACGTCGGCCCCGCCGTGCGGGGGCCAGCAGAAGTAGAGATCCACGAACGCTATGCGCTTGCGGGCCGTCATGACAGCAGGTCCTCCAGCAGCGGCGCGTAGTGCTTCTCCATGACGCGCGCCCAGTCGTATTCCGTCTCGGCGCGGCGCCGTCCGGCCTCACCCATCCGTTGCCGCAGCGCGGGGTCGTCCAGCAGCGCCCCCAAGCGATCGGCCAGTGCCTGGCCGTCTCCGCGCTCAAAGAGGAATCCCGTCTCGCCATCGACGACGATGTCCTGCAATCCGCCCACGCGGCTGGCGCAGACGGGGCGGCCGGAGGCCATCGCGTCGACCGCCACCAGCCCGAACGGTTCCTCCCAGATGGACGGTACAACGCAGATGTCGGACGCCGCGTAACGCTTGAGAAGGGCGGCATGATCCTGCCAGCCGATGGCCTTGTAGTGCTCGGTGTTCAGGCGGTGGTCGGGGTGGGTGACGTGAACCTCGAAGTCCGAACGTTCCCGCGCCAGGATGTCGGCGGCCTCGCGCAACGTCTGCGCGCCCTTCATCGGGTCTTCGGCGCGCCCGGCCATCAGGATGACCGCGCGGTCGCGCGGCTCAGGTTCGCGAACGGTGAACTCGGCCGTGTCCACTCCGCCGGGAAGAATATGCACGCTCTCGTGGAATGTGTCCAACTGGCGTTTCATGAGGCTGTTGGAGACGATGACCGCCTGGCAACAGCGCAGAGCGCGTGTGAGGCGGTCGTGGTAGGCGGGCTTGAAGGCGCGGGCCGCCACGTATTCGTGTTCCCACGACAACAGCCGGTGGCACTTGAGCGCGGGAGCCAGCGCGGTCAGCGCGCAGGGGCGGCACACGTCGGGCGTGCGCAGGTAGTTCATCGGACACGGTGCGCCGTCTTTGAACAGCCGGTGGTCGCGTGGGCAGGCTACTTCGTAAGCGTAGTAGCGCGCCACGACGCGATGGTGGGCGAGCGCCTCGGACACGTAAGGTTTAAGAAAGAAGCCATCGCACAGAAACACGATGTCGGGCTTCCATTCGTCCACCGCGCGTCGAATCCGTGCGGGCAAGGCGTGCCGGTTAAACGCGCGGCGCGAGAACTCCAGCGCCGTCGCCGGAAACGGGAGTTGAGCGCTGTCCACACCGCCCCGGTCGATCGCCTGCGGGCACGTGGCCACGAACAGGTGTACCTCGTGTCCCAGGGACTGAATACCCGCGGCCACATGATACAGATCCGCATCCGCGCCGCCGCGCGGCGGCCATGAGAAGAAGTGATCGACAAACGCAATCCGCATCCAGCGTATTCCTGTCCGAAACCCACCCGTATCGCCTCAATTATGCTCAAAGCGCCGGGCAAAAGCGACCCTGGACCGCCGTCAAGCTGTGGGCCCAGCGAAAAGAAAACCGGGCCCCCGAAGTGATTCGGAGGCCCGGATGTGCAGCAGAGGGCAGGCCTACGCGTTCTAAAGGATGCCGGCGAGCAGGCCGGGGAACTTGGCGGCCAGGGGCGCCAGCACCAGCGAGATCACGCACATCAGCTTGATGAGGATGTTGATAGACGGGCCAACCGTGTCCTTGAGGGGATCACCGACGGTGTCGCCAACGATGGCCGCCTTGTGCGCTTCGGAGTTCTTGCCGCCGAAGTTGCCTTCCTCAACGTACTTCTTGGCGTTGTCCATCGCGCCGCCGGAGTTGGCGGTCTGGATACCCAGCATCACGCCCGTGGCGATCGCGCCCACGAGCATACCCGCTAGACCCGCCGGCCCCAGCAAGAAGCCGATGATGGCCGGGAACATAATCGCCAGACCACCCGGAACCATCATACCCTTGATGGCGCCCTTGGTGGCGATGTCGACGCACGTCGTGCTGTCGGGCTTCACGCCTTCCTTGCCTTCCTTCAGGCCCGGGATTTCGCGGAACTGACGGCGCACTTCGAGGATCATCATGTCGGCGCAATTGCCAACCGCACGGAACAGCATCGAACTGAACAGGAACGGCATCATCGCGCCGATGAGCAGTCCGGCCAGAATCATCGGGCTGGACAGGCTCAGGGACAGCGACACGCCCATGGCGGCTTCGGCGGCCAGCATGAAGGCGCTCAGCAGGCCGATGGCGGCAAACGCAGCCGAGCCGATGGCGAAGCCCTTGCCGATGGCGGCGGTGGTGTTGCCGACCGCGTCGAGGTTGTCGGTGATCTCGCGGACCTTCGGGTCGAGACCGGCCATTTCGGCGATACCGCCGGCGTTGTCGGCGATCGGGCCGTACGCGTCAACCGCGACGACCATACCGGTCGTGGCCAGCATGCCCAGCGCGGCAATCGCTACGCCGTACACCCCGCAGAACGAGTACGCCAGCACGACCGCGATGGCCAGGACGATGATGGGGACCGCGGTGCTCTGCATGCCGATGGCGGTGCCTTCGGTGACGGCGATGGCCGGGCCCGTCTGGCAGCGTTCGGCCAGTCTCTGGACGGGCTTAAACTTGCCGGAGGTGAAGTACTCGCTGACGAATCCGATTACGCTACCGGACGCAATACCGAGCACACATGCGAAGAACGGACCCCACTTGGTGTACTCGATGCCTTGGAGCGTGAAGGACGAACCCTGCATGGCCGAGTAGATGCCTACGCCGACTACGGCCAGGCCCGCGCTGATGTAAGTGCCCATCATCAGGGCGCCTTGCGGGTTGCTCTGGGCAAATTTCTTGACGTATATCACGCCCAGTGCCGACGCGACGATACCGATGGCGGCGACCATGAACGGGAAGGCGGTCGTGTACATCGAGCCGCCCGCCGTCGTGATGATGGCCGCGATGGCCAGACTGGCGATGATTGATTCGACATACGATTCGAGCAGGTCGGCGCCCAGGCCGGCGACGTCGCCGACGTTGTCGCCGACGTTGTCGGCGATAACGGCCGGATTGCGGGGATCGTCTTCGGGGATGCCCGCTTCGACCTTACCGACGAGGTCGGCGCCCATGTCGGCGCCCTTGGTGAAGATACCGCCGCCACTGCGGCCGAACAGGGCTACGAGCGAGGCGCCCATAGCGTAACCGTTGACGATGGCGGCGTCGCCCTCGAAGAACCAGTACACAAGCACGAGGCCCAGCAGGGCTACGCCCACGACGCCCATGCCCATCACGGCGCCGCCGCTGATGGCGACATCGAGGGCCTTCTTCACGCCGCCGGTTTCCGCGGCGTGGCAGGTGCGGGCATTGGCGCGCGTGGCGATGGTCATACCGATCACGCCCGCGCTGGCGCTGGCCAGCGCGCCCGCCACGAAGGCGATCGTGGTGCTCCAGCCGATACCGACGCCTATCACGACGCCGATAATGACAACGAATACGAGCACATAGCTGTATTCGCGTTTCAGAAAGGCCCTGGCGCCTTGCTGAATGGATGTTGACAGCGCGGCCATTTGGTCATTGCCCTGGGGCTTCGACATGACGTACTTGGCCAGATAGACGATAAACGCCAGCGCCAGCAAGCTGGCGCCGAACGCTATCTTAAGAAACGGAAGTGTTTCCATGGTGGGTTTGTTCTCCTCCTCGATTGTGCGACTAACTACGCCAACTATGCGCGCCGGCCAGCAGTCGGCGCGCACCTTGCTACTCGGTGCGCTGACCCTCATGTTCGAGGGCTTCGCGCGCCGCATTTTGCTCTGCTTCTTTCTTCGTCGTACCGCGGCCCCGCCCGATTGGGGCGCCGCCAAGGCTCACCTCCACCTCAAACTCCTTCCGATGGTCCGGGCCTTCGGAGCGGACCACCGTAAACTCCGGTAGGGGAATCCGCTTCGCCTGACAGTAATTTTGCAGGAGGGACTTGAAGTCCCACACGCGCTCAGCGGCCAACTCGTGCCCGAACTGTTCTTCGAACGCGCGCGCCACGAACTCCCGTACCGCTTCCCAGCCGCGGTCCAGGTAGATGGCGCCAATCAACGCTTCCAGGCAATCGGCCAGCAGCGCTTTGCGTTTGCGGCCGCCCGCCATCTCCTCGCCCTTGCCCAGCCGGATCGCCGGCGCGATGTCCAACTCAGTCGCCACCTGCGCCAAGCACCGGCGGTTCACCAGCCCCGCGCGCATCCGGCTGTAGTCGCCCGGAGCCCGGTCCGGCACATGCTCGTAGAGATAATGCGCCACCGCCAAGCCCAGCACCGCGTCGCCCAGGAATTCGAGCGATTCGTAGTCGTGGGTCGACTCTTCGTTCTCGGGAAGGATCGACGCGTGCGTCAGTGCACGGTCCAGCAACGCCAGATCCCGTATGCCGAGGTCCAGCCGCGAGCAGAGCCCGCTCAGTTCCTCGTCGCGTTGCGTGTCCTGCATTATTCGTTTCCGCGGCGTTCTCCGCCGACTGTCCCCAGTGAAGCCGGGCAGGGACTCGACGCCCAGGCTCCGGGTTGCATGGGCGTGGCCATGCCCAACCTTCCGCGCCAGGCCGCCTGCGCACTTTGAATGCTAGGCCGCTTCCCCAACTCGTCCTTCGATGTACTTTACCAAGTCTGCGACCGTCTGAATCTCGTTCGCATCGTCATCCATGTCAATGTCGAACTCTTTATCGAGTTCCTCGTAGATGTCCAGGAATTCCATCGAGCGGACATCGAGATCCTTGCTCAGATTCGCGTCAGGCGTGATCTGCTCGGGTTTCTTGCTTAGCACTTCACACAGGATGCGTCGAACGGCCTCTTCAATGTTTATCTCACCCGCCATGCGGTCTACCTCCTAACCAAGTGGTTCGATGTGGGCGCTCGGAAACACAATGAGGCCCTCGTGCTTTCTCAATGCGTGCGCGATTATAGCAGGATTTCGCGCGCGATTTCTAGCCTGCCGCTGTCCATGCGCGCGCCCTCCGCATGAGCTAGGTTCCGTCAGGTCAACGCGTTGGCGTACCAGATCCATCCATGTCAGCCATCTTACGGTTTATAGTGCGACAATCTGTGCCTCCAGAGGCTCCCAAAATCCGCGCGTAAGAGTGGGCCACGGGGAACGAACGATGTCT
>JAACEL010000318.1 GCA_011682535.1 Nitrospiraceae bacterium
GGAGAAGAAGTAGACCTTGTGTTGCGACATCATCGCAGTGGAGGGGTAGCGGCAGCAGTGCGTCGCGGTAAGGGTGGGCGTTTTAGGAGCCTGGTCAGAACAACTTGAACATTCAGCATCTCGTCTTTAGCTTATCTTTGGCTCTTCCGGTTTTCGCGTACTTCGTTCTGGTACCGCCTTTTTGACAGGATAACAGGATGAACTGGTTTGCATCCTGTAAATCCAAGGCCCAATCGTGTAGGGCTCCTCACAAGAGAAACGGAAAGAAAGGACAAAACGGGTCGGGGCCCCGAGACGCTGGCTCCACAAATAGGCGCTCGGGCGAGGCATCGTTGCGCTTATTGTTTCCTCTCTGCAACGGCGTGCCACGGACTGAGGACCGGCAAGCGCTGAAAGCGCGATGCTAATCCAGCCTGGGGTGTAGCGTCTTTCCGGCTGCGGAGTAGCCGGAAAGAGAGTGTAACCCCAGGTTCTGGGTTGTCCTGGTTTGAAGCGCTGAAAGTGCGTTCCAGTAAGCATGGCCTGACGTTGGAACGCACTTTCAGCGCTACCAATGAGGGCGATCGTGTACCCAGGGTGTAGCTGTTCCCTGCTGTTGCATCCGGAAACAGCTACACCCTGGGCTGGATTAGTGACGCGCCTTCAGCGCTGAGCGATCCGGTCAGGATACGCCTGCCCCTGTTAACCCACTCCCCAAATCCGCGCGTAGATTAGCCCGCCAAAAGGCTTGAAACTCGCGCACAACTTGTCATTTCGACCGCAGGGAGAAATCTTTGTCGCAGACGTCAATCCTGAATGAAAGACTTGAGCGAGGGGTGGTTCGAGATCTCTCCCTGCGGTCGAGATGACAAGTGGGTGGTCGAGGTGACAGGTAGGCGGTCGAGATGACTGGTGACATGATGTCCCGTTTGATGAACCGGATTTCCACACAATCGCTGTTCACAACTCAATCCTGGCGGCAGTCTGGGATCAGTGTGAAAACCGCTCTGAGTGCGTCCCAGTTTCCGCGGACGGTCGAAGGGCGTGAACCTTTCACTTCTGGGATGATTCGGACGCCCCGCTCTGGGCACGGGTGCGCCGAACGGCGGATAGGCCCGAAGGGCTGGCAGCACATAGCCGTGGGTGAGCGGAGCGAACCCACGGAAAACCGGGCTCGGCAACGAGCCCCGAACGGGGTGACAGCAACGCGAGGTGACTTCGAGGACGAGCGTGATCGCTACGGGGCCTGCGAAGTACAACTTCGCGGGCAATTGCGTTCCCAAGTGCAACTTTGGGAACGCGGTTGGTGGGAGGGCTCAGCGCGGCTACGGTTCCATGGGAAGCGGACGCCAAACTGGGGATGAGTCAGGAAAACCGCCAGCCGACAGCACGGTGAGAAGATGCTCAGGCGCCGTTCGAGCCACACGAAATCAAGACACTCTGCATTGAGCCCACGAGGCTTCCGTTTCGCATCAGCAGGTTGGCCGCACTGGGCATCTTGTGGGCGGCTGCGTGGGGTGGGGCGTTAGCCCTTCATGCCGGTTAGGACGATGCCTTGTACGAAGTATTTTTGGGCGATGAAGAATAGGATTAGGATGGGGATGAGGACTATGGTGGAGGCGGCGAGCATGTAGTGGGGGAAGGATCCGTAGATGGATTGGAACATGCGTAGGCCGATGGCGACGGTGTATTTCTCGAAGCTGTTGAGGTAGATGAGGGGGCCCATGAAGTTTTGCCAGTTGGCGATGAAGCTCATGACGCTGATGGTGGCGACGGCGGGGGTGCTGAGGGGGATCATGATGTCCCAGAAGATGCGCAGGTTCGTGCAGCCGTCGAGGCGGGCGGCTTCTTCGAGTTCCAAGGGGATGGTCTTGAAGAATTGGCGCATGAGGAAGATGAAGAATGCGCCGCCGCCGAAGAAACTGGGGACGATGAGGGGTTTGAGGGTGTCGATCCAGCCGAGGTAGCGGAAGATCTGATAGTGGGGGATCATGGTGACCTGCGGGGGCAGCATCATGGTGGCGAGTAGGATGATGAACCAGACGTCGCGGCCGTACCAGCGCAGGCGGGCGAAGGCGTAGGCCACGAAGCAGGCGCTGAAGACTTGGCCGGTCACGCAGAACAGGCACACGTACACCGAGTTGAACACGAACCGGGGGAAGGGGAGGATGGTGAGGGCTTTGACGTAGTTGTCGAAGTGGACGACGTCGGGCCAGAGTTTGGGGGGCGAGGAGTAGACTCCGCGCAGGTCGCTGAGGGATGCGACGATGGACCAGTAGAAGGGGGCGATAAACACGAGTGACAGGATGCACAACAGGCCAATCGAGAGCATCCGCCAGGCGCGGTCCTGGCGGCGTTTCGAGCCGCGTCCCCAGGCTTTCTCCTGTCGATTCAGTGTATGTGTCCCGGCCATTGCGTTCCTCAGCGTCGTGCGGTCAGCCCGGCCGTGCCTCTCGCCGCTTCGGCAGAGGCGGCCGTCATGTCGGTGAGTTCGTTCGTTGCTCTTGTCAATGGCTCGATCTGTTCGGCGGACGCGGTGCCCGATTCCGCGAGCAGTTCGAGCCAATACAGGGTCTCGTCGGCGTCTTCTTGCACTACGGCCAGCCCGGTGACGGTCTCGCTACGTGTCTTGCGGCGGCAGGCGGTGCGGTAGTGGGCGCCCAAGGCGGCCGCCGAGTGCACCAGTTCCTTGCCGATCAGTTGTGCGGCGGGCGTCTCGGGCAGTTCGTTTACCAGCGCGATGACGTCGAGGGCGAGGCGTTTCGTGCGATCTTTGATGGTTTGGTCATTCATGGCGGCCTCCCGCGATCATTTTTTCTCTCCTTCGTAGTAAACCCAGAACTTGCTGGATTTGAGCACGATCAGCGTGAAGAACATGATGATGGCGAACAGGATCCACGCGAGGGCGCTGGCGTAGCCCATCTCGAAGTGTTGGAATGCTTTCCGGAACAGGTAGAGCACGTAGAACAGGGTGGAGTTGTTGGGCCCGCCGTTTGTCATGAGATACGATTGGGCAAATACCTGGAACGAGCCGATGACGCTCATGATGAGGTTGAAGAAGATGGTGGGGGTGAGCATGGGGATGGTGATGTTGATGAATTGGCGCACGCGTCCGGCGCCGTCGATTTCGGCGACTTCGTAGAGGTGGGCGGGGATGTTCTGGAGTCCGGCGAGGTAGATGAGCATGCTGCCGCCTGCCCGCCATAGGCTCATGATGATAAGCGCGGGCTTAGCCCAGAACTCGTCGGCGAACCACAGGGGGGGCCAGGTGATGTCGTTGCGTTCGACCCATGTCCCGAGGCCGGGGACGTGGGCGATCAGCCAGTGGCCGCCGGCCGTGATGCCCGTTGCTTCGAGCAGGAAGTTGAACCCGCCGAACTCGGGATTGAAAATCCATAGCCACATCATGATCGTGGCCACGCCCGCCAGGACGTTGGGGATGTAGAAGATGGTGCGGAACAGCGAGATGCCGCGGATCTTGGCGTTGAGCAGGTTGGCCAGGAAAAGCGACAGGCAGATGCCCATCGGTACGCTGAGGGCCGCGTAGTAGAAGGTGTTGTAGAGGGCGATCCAGAAGAAGCGGTCTTCGGTGAAGATGCGCCGGAAATGGGCCAGGCCGACGAATTCGGCGTTTCCGCTGAAACTGGTGATTCCGTTCCACTTGTAGAGGCACAGGATGATCGAGAAGACCATCGGGCCGACCAGAAAGCCGAAGAAGCCTACGAACCACGGGGCGGCGAACAGGTAGCCCTGCACGTTCTCGTGCCAGCGGTATTTCTCGCGGTACTTCCGCTTCATTCGCGTTCCTTGATGGGGAAGACGCCGTCGCGGCGCATGTTGGTGGCCATGTTCTCGATGCATTCTTCAGGTGTGATCTTATTGAGCAGGAGCCGCTCATACTCAGGCACCATCACGTTGTTCATGGCGTCCCACTTCTTCGAGATGGGCTGGACCCGGGCGTAGCCGAGTGCGTCGATGTACTTTTCCTCGTTCCATCCGTTGTCCGGATCGCAGAAGGCGTCCTTCGCTTCGATGAGGGCGGGCACGCTGCGGACATACTTGCCGACGATGGCTTGGGCGTCGTAGCTGATGCAGTGTTGGATGAAGCGCCAGGCGGCCCCCTTGTTCTTGCATTTGTCGAACATGCATAGCGAGTCCCACGTGACCCGGGTGGCGCGTTCGCCGTTGGGGCCGAACGGAATGTGGACTACGTCGAAATCGATCCCGGCTGTCTTGAGGCCCGGGCTGTTCCAGGGGCCGCTGCAGTTCATGGCGATGCGGCCGGTCATGAACATGGCGCCTTCCTGCACGGTGGGCACCTCTTGGATGGACGGTGAGATGTGGTGACGGAATCGCAGATCCTGGTAGAAGGCCGTTGCCGCGAGGGCTTCCGGGCCGGTGAAGGCCCAGTCCGTGCAGGTTTCGTTGAGGTAGTTCACCCCGAACCCCCAGGTCCACGGCAGGAAGTAGATCCAGCCGGGCAGCGCGAAGCCGAAAGTATCGATGTCGCCGTCGCCGTCGGTGTCGCGGGTCAGTTCCTTGCCTTTAGCGATGAATTCGTCGAAGGTCCAGTCGTCCGACGGCGGCTCGACGCCCATCTCGCGGAACATCTCGCGGTTGTAGTAGACGAGCACGTTGCCGCCCCAGATGGGGGCGCCATAGATCCCGCCTTTGTAGCGGAAGCTCTCGGCGGCGGTGGGCCAGAAATCCTTGTCCCAGTCCACGGGGCAGTCTTCGCTATAGGCCCAGTCGGTGAGATCGACGAACTTGCCGTAGCCCGCGTAGGCGGGGAAGGGTTCGTCTTGGATCAGCATGATGTCGGGGGCGCTGTCGGCGGCCAAGAGGAGCCGCATCTTGTCGTCGTAGCCGTCGGGGATGTAGTTGAGCTTGACGAAGACGTCGGGATTGTCCGCGTGGAACAGGTCGACGATTTCGCGCCACATACCCCATTCCTCGTAGCTGCCCCAGAATGAGAGTGTGATGGTGACGGCGTCTGGGTTGGCGGGCTCCAGGGGAGCGGGGCGGAAAATGGTCATGAGGACGGCTGTCAGAGCCAGCACGATCATGAATATCTTGACGCCGGAGATCCCCATACCCTGAATATAGCATTTTTTTGTCGGAACTGGAGGAAACGCATTCCTGGCAGATTCGTGCCCCAGATAGTCTGGGGGAAACCGCCATGCCTCATATCGGGCTGTTTCTGGAAAGTAAGAAAAGAGCCAAGTTATTGTTTCTCGGTGATTTAGGTTGAAAACTGGAATTGGCACACAAGCTGCTTTGTTTATTCTATGGTCAGATGTAGCGGGCGAACAACACGAAGAGTTGCTTTCCTGCTGGCCGGCGTAGCCGTCAGTTGCTTGGCGAGCGCCGAACCTGAGTTGAAGATAAGCGTGCCGGAAGGTCCGGCTCGGCCCCATCGTCCATACGCGGTATTGTGCGAAATATCGTGGTCCGGCGATCCAGCGGAATTTGTTGTGCTTCCCGCTGAAACGGATCCGGTCGATTGGGGTATAGTACAAGTGGGATCCATGATCGCAAGCGTGCGCGATGGATCCAACGTTGTAAGCCAGACAATTGAATATATCCCGAATGAGGCGGGCGAATACCGCACCTCCGAAATTCGGGTTCAGGTCCTAGTCCCCGAGGTCACGTCCCCAGCAGAGAGCGTCGCACCGGAAACGGCCCCCTCTGACTCGAACGACCCCCCCTCGTTACGAGCAGACCCGTTGACAATTTGTGTGCGGCCATCCAGAACCTTGTTCTGGATCTTTGGTGGCCTCGGGGCTTCCCTATTTCTGGGCGGATTCGGTTGGTGGCTGGCGCGGCGTAAACGCCGCCCGGAACCGGCCGCCCCTTCTTCAGACGAATCGTCTCTTTCGGCCGTCCAAGATAGCTTGCACCGCGCGCGCAAGCATCGCCTGGACGGCCGTTTCTATGAGTACTACACGGCCCTGTCCGAAGCCGCCGCCGATCTGTCCGCAAAGGGCGAGTCGTGCGAGTTGACGGCAGGCCTGCGCGCGCGTGCGCAGGACGTGGGATACCGAGGCCACCGGCCGACCGACGATGAAATGGACGGCCATTTTCGCGATGTGGAGCGTGCGTTGGCGCGCCGTAAGGAGGAGCAAGAACTATGACCCCCACCGTTGAGACCA
>JAACEL010000319.1 GCA_011682535.1 Nitrospiraceae bacterium
CTGATATGGACCGAGGTCGTCCAAAAGTCAACGCCCCGCGTTGCAGGCCCGGTTAACAGGGCCATTCGCGGCTCTCAGAAGTGCAAAACTCTAGACTAGATGCTAATCAAATTCACCGTTGACGATACGTGTGATTCCGTCTTTCATCAAGGTGTTCTCCGTGGCTCCGTGTGCGGTCATCTTATATCACGTGGGACACCAAATCATGAATTCCCAGAAACTCACACAATTAGATGCGTTGGCCCTGCCGTTCGGTGCCATTCAGTTGTGGCACGCCGAAGCCATGTGGCATGATAACTTTTCCATAGGCCGTATCGTTACCATCATGCCAAGTAGGGCCACCCGGGCGTGTGACAGGTGGGCGGCTGTGCCTTGAGGCGTCGTCTACCAGGGCGATTTGAAGGGGTGAGCGTGCATTATGGTAACGCTGAAGAAAGGACGCAGTGATGAAGGTGAAGATGTTTCTGCTGGTGGCGGCAGTGGCTTTATGTTGCGTGCCGACGGACGCCGATGAGGCCAAGGCGGCTCAGGGGCCGGCTATGCCCTTCAACGCCAAACCCCTCGAGGTGCGGCCCGGTGAAACGCCGGCCGAGGCCGTGCAGCGGATGTTTGCCGAGCAACTGGCCCTGATCGAAGCCCAAGAGGAGGAGCCGGCCAATCAGGCCGTTCCAGCTCCGCAACCGGTCCCCGAACCCCAAGCCGCCCCTGCGCCACAGCCCTCGGCGGAGCCTCAGGAGCAGCCTCCCGTGCCCGTTATCAGCATCGGCGGACAAACCGTCGAGTTGAAGCCCGGTGAATCCGTCGGCGAGGCCGTGCAACGAGTGCTCGCGGAACAAGGCGCCCAGGAAGCCAGGCAGCCCCCCCGCCCGGCTCCCGCTGCGCCGGCGCCCCCCGCGACACCGCCCTCCGCGTCCATACCTGCCCCTCCACCTGGTGGTCAGGTGATCGAGCTCAAACCCGGCGAGTCGCTCTCGGACGTCGTGGAGCAGATGTTTGCCGCCGAGCGAGCCCAGCAGGGGATTCCAGTTCCTGTGCCCGCCGCGCCACCCGCCGCGCCACCCCCTGCGCCTGCCGCGCCACCCCCTGCGCCTGCCGCGCCGCCTGCCTCGGTTCCAGCGCCAGCGCCTGCCGCCCCGGGTGGCGGCCAAGTGATCGAACTCAAACCCGGCGAGTCGCTCTCCGATGTCGTAGAGCAGATGTTCAGCACGCAGCGCACGCAGCAAGGTGGGGTGCCTGTGCCCGAGGCCCTGTTGGTTCCTGCGCCGGAGACGGTCCCCGAACCCGCCGCTCCGGACGGCGCCGAGATGATCGAGGTGGCGCCCGCCGAATCCATGGCCGATGCCGTCGGCCGCCTGTTTTCGGAGCAACGCGGTGAACAGACCACTTCGTCCGATGGCTCTCCGATCGCGTACTCGCCGGCGCCCCCGGCGCCCGGCGTTCCCATGGGAGGGGGGATGCCCGGTCCTCCGGCCGGTCTCGACGACACCGTCCCCGGGCAGAAGCCTGCAATCAAGTTCGTGCCGGACTCACCGCCGTCCGAGCTTCCGCCTCCCCGGTACCCGTCATTGCTTGATGCCGTCAAGGCGGGCGACGCCGCGGACGTCGAGAATCACATCATGCGCGGTGCGGACTTCGACCAAGCCGATGAGGCGGGCTACACCCCGCTACACCATGCCGCCCAGAACGGCAGCGTGGACGTGCTCGAGGTGCTGTTGGACTATGGCGCCGACACCACGATCAGTTGCGATCCCAATGTCTTCAAGACACCCCTTGTCATTGCCGGCGAGAACGGGCAATGGGCAGCCTCCGCCATTCTTCGGGAGTACGGCGCGAGCTTTTCCATGCATCACGCGGCCGCCTTCGGCGACATTCAGGCCATGCGCGACATGATCGCCGCCGACCCCAATGCCCTATACGAGCAAAACGCCAGCAAATCGACGCCATTTCACAGTGCCGCCCGATTCGGGCAGCTTGAGGCCGTCAAGTATCTCCTCGAATGCGGCGCCGACGCTACTTACCCCGATCTCAGTGGAATAACCCCCTACAGCCTGGCCGTGATGCTCAATCACCCCGATGTGGTCCGTGTGCTCATCGAGGCCGGAACCAATGTCGACCAATGGCACAAGGGCGGCGAGACCGTCATGCACATGAAAGCCCGCGCCGGAGACGTCGAAACCGTCGATCTCCTGCTTGAACTCGGCGCCGACATCAACGGAAAAGACATGAAGGGCCGTACGCCCCTGTACGTCGCCGCTGAAGCCGACCAGCGGGAGTTCGCCAAATTCCTCATCGAGCGCGGCGCGTTACTCTACGCCGCCGACCTCAAGGGCTTCACCCCCCTGCACGTCGCCGCGCAGGCAGGACTCACCGACATGGCCGCCCTGCTCATCGACAACGGCGCCGACATCGGACGCAAAGATCGTTCGGGTTCCTTGCCGCTTCACGTCGCCGCGCGGGAGGCGCACCAAGCCACCACCAACCTGCTCATTGAACGTGGCTCGAACGTGAACGCCAGAGACAGGCGAGGGCGTACGCCCCTTCATCTCGCTGCCATGGGCGATCGCCCGCCCGTCATCGCGGGCCGGAATCCTAACCGGAATCCTGACACGATCATCCCCTTCTCCAGGTCCAGGCCCAACCCCCGCCGCGCGGCCTTCATTCAATTCCTGCTCAAGAAAGGCGCCGACATCGAACTGCGCGACCGCTACGGCGCCACCCCTCTGCACATCTGCGCCAAGCAGGGCCAAGCCTATATCGCCCGCGCGCTTCTCGATGCCGGCGCCAAGATCGAAGCGCGCGACAACAGCAAACGTACGCCCCTGTTCTCCGCATTCGAGGGAGGCCACCCCGACACCGTGCGTCTGCTCATCGAGCGCGGCGCCGACATCAACGCGCGGGACGCCGTCGGCAAGATCCCCCTGCATGTCGCGGTTGGCGCAAACCGCAGCGCTCTCGTCGAACTCCTGTTTGCCAAGGGCACCGACGTCAACGCCAAGGACCGAAACCTCTGGACTCCCCTCCACGCCTGCATGGAGAAGGGCTGCTTGGCGACCGCCCAACTCCTGCTGGTCTATGGCGCCACGATCAACGCCAAAGACATCGCCGGCCGTTCGCCGCTCCATGTTGCCGCCCAACGCGGAAACGTCCAACTCGTCAAAGTCCTCATTGCCAACGGGGCCGACGTCAACATGAAAGACCGCAACGGCCGCGCCCCGATTCACGCCGCCGCTTGGGAAGGCCACTGGGGGGCGGTTCAGGTGTTCATCGGTGCGCGCGCCGACATCAACGCGGCCGACAAGAACGGATTCACCGCTTTGCACATCGCCGCCCAGCGCGGACATGCCCGGATGGCCAAACTCCTGATCAGCCGCCGCGCCGACCCCAACGCCCGCAACTACCAGGGCCTTACCCCGCTGGCGGTCGCCCAGAAGGCCCGCAAGGGCGACGTGGTCGAGATCCTGGAACCCGTTACCGTGTCCGAACTCGAACTTGCCCTCAACGTGGGCGACCTCGAAGAAGTGCACCGGATCGTTTCCGAGAATTCCCAACTCGCCAACAACCGTGTCGGGGAGTACACGCCCTTGCATGTTGCCGCCCGCAACGGGCACCGTAAGCTTGTTGAACTACTGCTGGCCAGCGGGGCCAACGTTATGGCCGTCGAAGAGAACGACACGCGTATGACGGCCTTGCACGAAGCCGCTCATCAGGGGCACGCCGGGATCGTCGACCTGCTGCTCACCATGGGCGCCAATCCCAACGCGATCGACGGCAAAGGCCGCACCCCCCTCCGGTTGGCCATGACCGGGGGACACGCCGAGGCCGCCGGCGTCTTGCGCGAGGCCGGCGCCGTCGAGATCCTGCCCACCGACTCCGCCGAGTTGGAGAACATGCGGCAGCGCGAGGCAGCCAACAGCGCAATCGTCGGCTTGACGGGCAACGCCTACTCAAAAGCGATTACCGAAGGCGATGTCGAGAAGGTTCGTGAACTGCTCGACAAGAATCCGCTGCTCGTCAACGGCCGCGTCGTCGGCGGGCCCCCGCTCTTCCTCGCCGCCAACGTCGGTGAAGCCGAAGTCGTCGCCCTGTTGCTCGAACGCGGCGCCGAGATCGAAGCGCCCTCGCAGGATTCGCGTAAGATGACCCCGCTTCAAGTCGCCGCCAGCCGTGGACACGTGGACATCCTTGCGCTGCTGATCGCCAAAGGCGCGAACGCGTCTGCGACGGATGCCAAAGGCCGCACGGCCATCGAGCATGCCGAGATGACGCGACAGAAGAAGACACTTGCTCTGCTGAAGAAGCACCTGGGAATCCAGTAGGCGGGCTAGAAGTCCGGCCAGAAAGGCCGCTACTCGACGACGAAGCCTTCTTTTTCCAGTTGCCGGGCCAGTTCCGCCTTGGAGATCTTCGAATAGGTGGCCATGCTGCGCGGGTTGACTGCCGCCATGTGCTTCTTGAACTTGCGCCGGTGCAGCACATCCGCCAGCACCAGGGGATCGTCCGATTCCAGCACCTGGATGGTGCGCAGCCGCACCCGCTTCATCCCCCCGCGCCAGTCGTCCAGCGTCGTCATCACGTTCGACGGTAGCCGTCCTCCCCGATTGTGCTCCAGCAAGAACCCAACGAACGCGTCGCTGTCATGGCCTTCCTGCACCGCCCGCGTGAACGACTCCTTGCTCACGTGATACACCGTTGCCTTGCCCGTGCTCATCCGCTCCGCGAACTGGTCCAGCGGCACCGTCAACAGCGGGTCCATCTCCTCCGCGGGAACCACAATGTCGAAATTTGGCTGCACGATGATGTGCGCCGCCGTCTCCGGCAGCGACGCCGCGAACAGATCCGCGTTTCCCTCGCCCATCAAACACATGCCAAGGTCCGTCACGCGGAACAGGCTGTCCCCGTCACCTTCCGCGCAGTCGACTATGCCCAGCCACGGAAGGGTCTCCTCGAACGCACGTACCAGCGCCCGCTCCGAGTGCGATAGCGCACTCGGGCTTACATAGTGCCAGTGCCCGCCACTGCCTTTCAGTATTGGCTGCTCGTCCTCCGCGCGCACCGTCATCGCATACCGGACCGCCTCCACCGTGCGGTACCACTTGCCCGGTTTCAACTCGTCCCACAGCACGTGCAGCGCTGCTCCCGGGCATTCCTCGCGTTCCGCCGACAAGAGCCAGTCGCTCAGGATCTTGGCCCGGCGAACACGGTTAAGCGAGATCAGCGGCTCCAATTCTCCTGCACGCAACTCGTTGTCCACCCGGGCCAGCCACCCGACTCCCTGAGCTACCCACAGACACGTGTTGAGCGAGGGCTCCGCCTCCTCTGGACAGATCTCGCTCAAGCGCCGCCGGTCCTCCCGGAACAGGTCGCCATCTCCCCGCAGCCGCGCCGGCTTCGCGGCAATGGCCGCCACGAGCCGGCAGATTCGATCCGAAAACGACAGGCGGTGGGAGACGATGGCATCCGGGGTACCGCGGAACGCCTTCAGGCGGACACGGCCGCCCAACCGTCTTGCCTGTTCCTTACGCCACTGGCGCAACTCTGCCAGTAGGCCCGACATGCGCAGCAGTCGATCCTCCGCGTCGAACCGGAACATCTCAAACAGGCCCAGCCCCCGAAACAATCCCGCGATGCCCTGCTCCACCTCATATTCCGGCCCACCGTGCAGCGCCCGCAGTCGTGACACCGGCATGACCCCTTCTTTGGAGTTCCATACCAGGTCGAACAACTCACGCGCCGTCGGCGAGAATCCCCGCGTCGCAATGTACGCGAGCACCGCTTCCGGGTGGCAGTAGTGCCGTTCCAGCATCTCCTCCGCCAGGCGCTTCTTCGCCGACGGACCATCCACCCCCGCCAGATCCTCCAGTTCGCGGAATTCCTGGGCGCTGAGCGCTTTCACGCAACGGAACAACGAAGGCACATCGCCCCGGTTCTCCAGTCCGCGAACGATCCGCTTGACCGCCGTAATCCCCTCCGGCGCGATCTTGATTTTGGTGAGATCCGTGAACAGGAAGCGATGATTCACGTCGACGAGATACTCGACTTCCTCCTCTGGGATCTCGAGTTTCTTTGACAGGAAACGGACGGTCAGCCCCGAGCGGCTGTTGTTAGCCAACT
>JAACEL010000320.1 GCA_011682535.1 Nitrospiraceae bacterium
TTCAACAGGATACGCGCCACGGTCTGGCCCTGAACGTATGGCGTAACTTCGCGAGGTGTCGCCTTCTCCATCGCCGTCCGCCACACCGTATTGTAGTCCTCTTCGGGGTGCTCCGGATTGAGCAGGAACTCCTCTGAATAGTTGTACTTTCGAACAGGAGCCAGCGCATCCGCCTGACGGTTGATCAGGTTGTTGAACTCCGCCCCGTGCAAGTACTCCATGAATTTCAGGGCCCCCTCCACATTATTGCCGCGCGCGTTGATCAACGTCGAGCGCCCACCGCCGAACACCCGGCGCGAGGGGCCCGCCGGCAATTCCACCGCACCCAGTTTAAGATCCGCGAAATCCGGATTCCGCAACAGACACAGCCACCAGCGTCCCCCGATCGCCATGGCCGCCTTACCCGCCCCGAACAAGGCAATCGTGCCCGTCCCCCAGCCCCCTGCACTCGCCATCGCGTTTTCCTGTGTGGGCGAAGGGATCACTTCGTACTTGTAGATGAGGTCACGGTAGAACTGCATCGCCTCCGCGGCTTCGGGCGAATCCAGCGCGCTACGCGTCCCTTCGGGCACATACACCGACCCGCCCCACTGCGCCACCAGCACGTCCAGCCAGTCGTCAAGCCCCATCATCAGACCGAACTGGACCGGGCGCCCACGTTCGTCCTTCAGCGTCATACGCGCGGCGATCTCGATGCACTCCTGCCAGGTCCAGTCGCTCGTGGGATACGCTTCCCCGGCTTCGTCAAACAAGCGCTTGTTGAACCACAGGGCCGGCGCGTGGGCGTTGTCAGGAAAGCCGTACGCCCGCCCCTCATGGACGGTCAGCGGCGTCAGGCAAGGCCAGATCGAGCCAACGTCCACGCCCCGCGCAGCGAATTCCTCCGTGCAATCCAACGCGATCCCCGACCGGACGAATGCGGCCAACTGGAATCCGCTATAGCAGTCGAACACGTCCGGGCCCACCCCGGCCAGACACTGCACGATGATCTTCTCCATGCCTCCGTTCTGGGGATCGAGTTTGAGACGGTACTGCGGGTGGAGTTCGTTGAAGAGATCGACCTGCTGACGACGCATCGGATTGTCGTCACTGACCCAGACGATCTCGCGGCGTCCGTCATCCGTGCGTCCCGGCGTCCACAGCCAAGCCACCACCGACAACGCCCCCATTACTGCGAACGCCGTCATGAACACATACTTCATAGTCTGTTCCCGCCCTGAGATTGGCTACGCGAGTGTAGACAAACTCGGCGGGCGAAGTCTATCCAACGATCAAATCCAGAAGGAGAAGTAAACATACAGACCCAGTACCAGCCCCAGAACCACCGTCGTGCCCAACACCTCCACCCATCCCCAACTCGCCCGTAGCTCCTCGCGGTCCTTGTCCGAGACGCACGCGTAGGTGAGCCCGGCTATCTGCGCCTCAGGCTGGGCGGGGGTCAGATGCGACACGACGATCACGATGGCGGCGCTTAGTCCAAACAGCCAGCCGGACGCAAACAGGAAGTTGTATTCTCCGATGCGGATCAGCAACTCATTCGAGACCGCACCCGCGCCCACCAGCGCCTCAATCGCCAGCTTCGACATCCCCAACACGAATCCGCACGCCAGACCGGCCACCGCGCCGTGCGCGTTGATACGTTTCCAGAACAAGCCCAGCAGGAACACGGCCGTGATCGGCGGCGCCAGATAGCCCTGCACACTCTGCAAGTACTTGTACAAGCCGCCTTGGGCGATACTCTTCATTACCGGAATCCAGATGATGCCGAGTAAGACCACCACCGCAGTGGCCACGCGCCCAACCGTCACGAGATGCTTCTCCGAAGTCCCGGGGTTGATCTTCTCGTAGATATCGATGGTGAACAGCGAAGCGCAAGAGTTGAACAACGACGACAGCGAACTCATCAGCGCGGCCAGTAAGCCAGCCACCACCAACCCCCGTAGGCCGACCGGCAGCAACGCCGAAACCATCGTCGGGAAAACCCGGTCACCATTGATCGCTTCCGTGCCGTCTTTGAGCGTCTTCATGGGCAACTGCACGACGCCTTTCACGTGCAATGCATACCCGATCAGACCCGGCACCAGGAAGATGAGCACCGGCCACACTTTCAGGAAACCGCCCCAGATGGCCCCGCGCCGCGCGGTCTTCAGGTTCTTCGCGGCCAGCGTGCGTTGGACGATGTACTGGTCCGTGCACCAGTACCAGATGCCCACAATCGGCGACGCAATGAGGATTCCCAGCCACGGGAAGTCAGGATCGGAGTTCGGACGCCAGAGCTTCATGTTGTGCGTCGCCTCGCCGCACACCTCCCGCAGCGTCGTCCAGCCGCCCTCCAGTTTCGACAAGCCGAAATAGGTAATGGCGGCCGAACCCACCAGCAAGATGAACGCCTGCGCCGTATCGGTGTAGACCACCGCGCGGAACCCACCGAAAATGGTGTATAGCCCCGTCAGGATCACCGTCGCAAAAGCGCCCACCCAGAAGGCGTTGTCGGGAGTGCCAAAGGTATCGGGCAACAAGGTCTGGAAAACCAGCGCCCCGGCGTATATCGTCACCGAGACCTTCGTGAACACATACGCCACCAGCGACACCACCGACAGGATCCACCGGGCCTTAGCGTTGAAACGCCGCTCGAGGAACTCGGGCATCGTGAACACCCCCGAGCGGTAGTAGAACGGTACGAACACCCACGCCAGCAGGATCATGATCCACGCATGCAGTTCCCAGTGGGCCATGCCCATCCCGCTTTGCACGCCCTGCCCCGCCAGCCCCACGATGTGTTCGGAACCGATGTTCGACGCAAACAGCGACGCGCCAATCGCGAACCACCCGATGTTGCGCCCCGCCAGGAAGTAGTCGGCCGACGACTCCTGTCTCTTCGAGGACCACCATACCACCACCAGCAACCCGGCGAAGTACAAACCAATGACCAGCCAGTCCAATGTTTCCAGTGACGAGTTCATGTAGTCCCCTCAGAAATGCCGCCGTCCGCGGCCCAGCGCCCCAGCAGGCTCTGACTCTACACACCCCAGTTCGGTTTGTCCAAGTCACACGGATCGTCGATGGACCGCATCCACTCTTTCAATAACGCAGTCATCGCGGCCACGCGTTCGGCCTGGTCCGGATCGCCCGCCAGGTTGTTCGTCTCCCACGGGTCGTTCCGCACGTCAAACAACTGCTGCGTCTGTTGGCCTTTCACGTTGTAGCAAATCAGCTTCCAACGCTCGTCGCGCACCATGCGCTGCACACTCCTATACGAGCCGGCCAACGACCCGCGTCCTTTCGCCTTCGCATCGTCGATCAGCGGGACAAGGCTCTTCGACTCGACGCTGTCGGGCGTTGGTACTCCAACCAGGCCGCAGATCGTCGGATACACGTCGTGGAGATAGCACAGCGCGTCGCGCTTCTCCCCCTTCGGCAACCCCGGCCCCGAAAACACCAGCGGAACCCGCACACTGTGTTCGTACAGGTTCTGCTTGCCCATCAGACCGTGCTGTCCCACCGCCAGGCCGTTGTCGCCCGCGAAGATGATGATCGTGTCCTCCGCCAACCCCTTCGCCTCCAGCGTCTCCAGGACACGCCCGATTTGCGCGTCCAGGTGCGTGATCATCGCGTAATACGCGCCGATATGCTCCTTCACCACCGCCGGCGTACGCGGAAACGGCGCCAACTCCTCGTCCCGAATCCGCAGCTCGCCGTTGTCGAACGGGTGCTCGGGCATGAAGTTCGGAGGCAGGCTCACCTTCTCCGGAGGATACAGGTCCGCGTATTCCTTCGGCGCCATCCGCGGGTCATGCGGCGCCGTGTAGGACACATAAGCGAAGAACGGCCGCTGGCCGTCGTGCTCCGACAGAAACGCGATGGCCGAGTCGCTGAACAACTCGCTTGAGAATTTCTTCGCCACGTACTGCCGGCTCTTGTCGTACTTACCCGACGGGTCGAAATCGTGGACGGGCACTTTCAGATGGTTCGACATGCCCCCAAAGAAGATGTTCGCGCCCGCGCTGAACGAACGCGCGTACGAGGCCCGCCCGTTATGCCACTTCCCCGTACCGAACGTCACATAACCGTGCTTGCGCAACTGCTCCGGGAGTGTCACGTCACCCGCAGGGATACTCTGGCCGTCCTTCTCCAGATGGAACGCGTCCCGGCCGCTCATCAGCATCGCACGGCTCGGCATGCACACCGCCCCACTCTGAGACCCCATGATATGGGCATGCGTGAACGCCACGCCCTGCTTGACCAGCCGGTCCATGTGAGGGGTATGCACCTCGGGATTGTTCAGCGCCCTGACGGCGTCGAAACGCTGGTCGTCGGTAAACAGGAACAGAATATTCGGCCGCTTCCCTCCTCCGCCTGCGTGTGCCGGCGGCCCCAAGGCCGTCTGAATCATGAGCCCTGCCGCCCCAAGTCCCATGGTATTAAGAAAACTACGGCGCGTCATCAGCAACTCCTCTCCTTAACAGCCATCACGTCTCGTTCCCAAGTTCTTGGGAAACGAATTAAGGTTACCGGGGTATTCAGTTGCCTCAAGTGACCCCAAGGTGTAGTATCTTGGGCTATGGAAGACTACCCGAAGACCCTTGGCGAATTCGAATCCCGGTTTTCGTCCGAAGATGCTTGCCGCGCGTATCTTGTGCAATTGCGTTGGCCGGAAGGGGTTGCTTGTCCTCGTTGCGAAGGGTGCGAAGTGTGGGAGACACGCCGTGGTTTGTTTGTCTGTGCTTCGTGCAGCTACCACATGTCCGTGACGGCAGGGACCATATTCGAGCACACTCGCAAACCCCTGAGCATGTGGTTTCGCGCGATGTGGTGGGTAACCAATCAGAAAACAGGCGCGAGCGCGCTGGGCTTGCAACAGACCCTCGGTTTGGGGAGCTACCACACGGCGTGGACTTGGCTCCACAAACTGAGGCGAGCTATGGTCCGGCCGGGGCGAGACCGCCTTTCGGGCACGGTCCAGGTGGATGAGACCTATGTGGGCGGGGCAAGACCCGGCAAACGAGGACGTGGTGCGTCTGGGAAGAGCTTGGTCGTAATCGCGGCGCAGGTCGAAGGTACTCGTATTGGCCGGATTCGGCTGGCACAGGTGCCAGATGCCTCTGCCCAAAGCCTGAACAAGGCGGTACAGCAAGCCGTGGTTCCCGAGGCGGCGATTCACACCGACGGATGGAAAGGCTATGAGAAACTCAGCTCGCTTGGATACACTCACGAAGTCGTGCGCCCCACGGCACAAATCGGCGAGGATTTGCTCCCGCATTGTCACAGGGTCGCCTCGTTGTTGAAGCGCTGGATGCTGGGCACGCACCAAGGAGCCATCAGCCATGAGCATCTGGCATACTACCTCGATGAATACACATTCCGATTCAATCGCCGCACCAGCCGCCACCGCGGCAAGCTATTCTACAGATTGGTCCAGCAAGCGGTGGCGATTGAGCCAGCACCTTATAGGGGCATGGTCAAACACGTAAGGGGCCGCAAGCCTCGAAAACACAACATCCAGTAGCCACTTGAGGCAACTGAATACCCCGGTTACACTATTTACCAAGAGGAGCGAGCCGCCGGGGGCCTGCGTCAATTTTGGGGGTTTTCATGCCGCGCGTTGCTCCCGGTAGTCTTCGAATCGTCGTGATTGTAAGCCGCCGGAGCAGGGCGAACGGGTGTTGTCGGTGTTGTATATAATGATAGACTCTTTTGGGCGTAGCCCTGTGTGCGATGCTGAAAGGACGGGAGGACGTGTTGATGCTATTCGCGGTCTTGGCGGGAGCGATTCTGTCGATGGGGGCGGGGGAAGTTGCTTCGTGGTCATTCGACGACGACACTATGCAGGGCTGGGTGGCGAATGGACACCTGGACAATGTGGAGGTGCGAGGGGGAATCCTGTACGCGAACGCGGTGGACTGGGATCCCTTTCTCACTCTGAGCGGGTTGCGGTTGGAGACGACGCCGTGGCAGTACGTGGTGATTCGGCTCCGCGCCAACCGGGCGGGCCGTGGCGAGTTGTTTTGGACGGGGGAGACCTCAGGCGAGTATGGGGGATTCTCCGCTGAGAAAAGCACGCCCTTCCAGGCGAACGCCGGGCGCAGGATGCAGGATATCGTGTTATTCCCAGGCTGGCAGGCAGAGGGCACGATCCGCCAACTCCGTTTGGACTTGTTTGAAGGAGCGCGCTTCGAGATCGACTCCATTCGTGTCGTGGCGTGGGGCGAGGGCGCCCCACCACTGACGGACCGATACGCCTGGACGTCCGAGGAGATCAAGGCGAGTTGGCAGTCCTCATCCGGTTCGCCCGAACGGTTCGCGCCCCCGCTGAAGCTCGACGTGAGCGAGCGCGGATGGGTGTCGGTGACCATGCGCTGCGGGAACCCCGGTGTGGCCAGCGTGCTGTGGTCCCGGACGGATGGACGCGGGGTGGAGCGGTCCGATTTCTTGGTCGAGGGCGGCAATGAGGTACTCACTTACAACATCGAATTGCAGGGCCTGCGAGCTTGGCAAGGGGAAGTGGCCCTGTTGGGCGTCCGGATTCCAGGGCGTTTGAAGGCACAACTCGATTCCGTCGCCATCGCCAATGCCCCACAGGGGCCCGCGCGGCGCAAGGTCGAGTACTTCGGTTTTGAGGATGCACTCAACCGCACCAACAAGGCCTGCCGTGTCATGGCGGTGATCGCCAACGCTGGCGGGCGGCCAACGAGCGCGGAGACCGCCCGGCTCGTGCTGCCTCCCGACGTGCGCTTCGTCGACTCCGAGATGGCCCGTCCGCTTCCGGCACTCGAATATGGCGAGCAAGTCACGCTGCGCTGGACCGTCATGAGTTCGCTTCCGGGTCCGCACGGCCTGTTGCTCAACACGGGCGATGACGACATCCGCCGCACACAGTTGACCTTCTCGCGCAACTTGCTGCTGCAGAAGGCGGAGTATGTGCCCACGCCGCGGCCGGTTCGCACCAGGGTCGACGTATTGGCTTACTACTTTCCCGGCTGGGATTCGGATGCGAAATGGGACTGCATCCGCCGCGTGGCCCCCATTCGCAAGCCGGCTCTGGGCTACTACGATGAGTCCAACCCCGAATGCGTGGACTGGCAGATCAAGTGGGCGGTGGAGAACGGGATCCGCGGATTCCTGGTCGACTGGTACTGGGTGGAGGGACGCCAGAGCCTGACTCATTGGTTCGAGGCCTACCGCAAGGCGCGCTACAAGAACTTTCTGAAGGTCGCCATCATGTGGGCCAATCACAACCCACCCGGCACGCATTCCGTTGAAGACATGCGCGCGGTCGGGCGGCTCTGGATCGATGAGTACTTTACAATGCCCAGCTACCACCGAATCGGCGGGAAGCCCGCTGTCTTCATCTGGTCTCCCCAGAATATCCGCCGCGATCTGGGCGGCTCGGAGGCCGTCAAGGCCGTTTTCGAGGAAATCCAGGAGATGGCCAAGGACAAGATCTACGGCGGCGTACACTTCGTGGCCATGGGGTACGACTTCAGTGCTTCGCAGATCTCGGCACTCGCCGAAGAGGGCTACAGCGCCGTGACAACGTATCACGAGTGGGGTTTGGGGTTCGCGGGCGGGGACGGCGGCAGACGCATGAACTTCAGCACCGTCGTCGACACGAGCCCGGCTGCCTGGCGCGACAAACAGCAGGCCGTTGCGCCGCTCAAGTACTACCCCGTCGTCGACACGGGTTGGGACAGCCGGCCGTGGCACGGGGATCGGGCCTCGGTGATCGAAGGGCGCACCCCGGTGCTTTTCGAGCGCCTGCTCGGCAGCGCCCGGGACTTCGCGAAAGAGCAGGGACAGCGGACCATCATCCTGGGCCCGGTGAACGAGTGGGGCGAAGGCAGCTACATCGAGCCTTGCCTGGAGTATGGGTTCGCCATGATGGAGAGCGTCCGGCGTGTGTTCGGGCAGGGCAACCCCATGCAATGGGCGATCAACGCCGCGCCCGTTGACGTGGGGCTTGGCCCCTATGATTTTCCGCAACTGGATCCCGTCAGCCGTTGGACGTTTGACGACCCCGGCGAGGCCTGGAGCCCCATGATGGGCGTAAGTGACATTGCGTGTGCCGACGGTGTGCTGCGTCTACGGACGATCACCGCCGACCCCGCGCTCATGGCGGACACGCACGGCGTTTCCGCGTTGGGCTTCTCGAAGCTGGCCGTCACCATGCAGCTCACGGGAACCTTATCGGAGGAACCGGTGGGTCAATTGTTCTGGGCGTCTGGCGGTGCAGCCATTACCGAAGCCACCAGCGTGCGTTTTCCCCTACAGACGGATGGGCGGATGCATACCTACACGGTAGACCTTGGGGCTCACGCGCGCTGGCGGGGCCGGATTTCGGCCTTGCGCTTCGACCCATGCAACGACAAGGACGTCGACGTGACAATCAAAACCATTGAGCTGCTGCCCTGATTTCCGGCGACAGCCACGTGCTCGAAGGTTGCGGTGCCCGCAACAATAAGGTATTGAACGAGATCGGACGATTAACTAGTGGCTGCGAGGTTGTTTTGCCGGGAAAAAGCTGGTATCGTATCTAACGGAAATTCGGGATGGATCTGCCTTGCCGGCGCCACCGGCTCAAAGAGGGAAACCATGACACGTACCGTTGGTAAGATCGGGCTGTTAGTGTCTGTCTGCATGGGATTGACGGTTTTGGACGCGGCCGCGTGGGGGCCCCGCGCCCAGCGCGCCATCACGGGGACCAGTATCCAGGTCGTCCGAAGAACCTACGCCGACGCCTACAAGACCTATGACTTCAACTACGAGGAAGACGTCTTCTACGGGGCCGAGGTCGGCCCCGAGTTCCTCAATGCCGGGCGTCCGTTCGCAAGCGACGCCGACGCCATCGCGGCCGTCGAGAACGAGATCCGGCTGTTGCGCACGGCGCGCAAGTACCGGTACGGGAGCTACTTTTCTTTCCGGATGGGTGTGCTCGGATCCCTCGTCGCCGACATCATGCTTCCGTTCGCCTTAGATGGCGCCCCTCAGACGCAGAAATTGCGCCGGGACATCGAGTCGGACATCGACGCACACGTGGCAGGTTATCGGTTCGAGAGCGACCAGGCTGATCGCCAGCGGATCCGTGTTGCGCGCGACTACTTCAAGCTGCGCCGCGAGTTTCACAATGACGCCAAGCGGATGATCGCCGACGACTACCGCCGGGGCCGCGGGTACGACGGCTATCTCAAGCAGGCCGGACAGGCCTTCTTCGTGCGGTCCGTCGACGCGGTATCGGACGCATGGAGCACCGTGCTGCAAGTCGCCGACGACGCTGGCGTCGTCGACCCCTCTCCCGATGTCCTGGCGTGGTACTTCGTGGATGAGATCCGCTATCTGCTCGAAGAGAAGGCCAATTTCTACCAGGCCGAGAAGACCTACGCCTTCTTCGAGCACACGGCGTCCGATCTGCCCGATGCCTACGAGAAAGTGGGCGATCTCTTCTATGCGTTCAACACGGTAGAAAGTAGACAGCGCGCTGTGCGCGAATGGCGCATTGCCAACAACGCCGACAGTGTCAACCGCCAGCGGGTCGGCAATAAGCTGGCCGCGCACTACATTGCGGTGGGCGAGGCGGCCTTGGCCAAGGCCGCGCTGCCCGGTGCGTCCGACGATGACTTGCCCAACGCGCTCAATGCCTTCTCTCAGGCCCTGTCGTTCGACCAGTCCAACCAGACGGCCGCCGCCCGAATCGAAGAGACCAACGTCGCGATCGCCCGCCGCCAAGAGCACCACGCCATGCAGGTCAATATCCTGGCCTCTGCCGAGAGTACCATGGAACAGGCCGAACGGCAGCGCCTGGCGGGCGATTTCGGCAACGCCCTCGCGACCTATGACCAGGCCGCCAGTCTGCTCGAGGGTATCGACAACACCTTCAAGGATCAGGAAAAGGCTGCCGAGAACAACAAGCGGGCCATCAAGAAGCACAAGACCGACATCATCAACGATGTGCTCGACGCCGCCGGCGATGCCATTGACGCGGGCGATCGCGCACGGGACAACCGCGAGTACGAGGCCGCCATACAGACCTACGGCCGCGTGCCCGCTATCCTCAGTGTTATCCCGGCGGACGAGAGCACCGCGCTTGGTAAGGACAAGCAGGAGTACATCGAGACCGCGCAGAACAAGATCGAGGAAGCGAAACAGGAAAAGATGCGTGAAACACAGCGCCAGCAAGACTTGCAGGATCAGGCCAAGCAGGGCGTGGTGAAGTAGTAGGTATAAGGGATACTCAAGTTCAGGCACCACCGGCGGTGGCGCTTTTGTATTTGTCGCGGTGGTGCATGCCCGAACGCCGGGTGGCGTATTGTGGCGCGCCCAAAGTACTCGGGCAAGCGGCGATTACGGCAACACAAGGTTGCTCAACCACGCTGACACCAGATGGGTGAGCGCCGTGTCTGGTCCAATAGCTAGAGCAGTTTAAGTAATTCTGTAGCCACATCTGCTTGCTGTGGTATCGGCTGACTGCGTCACGAAACCTTGCCATAGCACCGCTATGACGGC
>JAACEL010000321.1 GCA_011682535.1 Nitrospiraceae bacterium
TCATGACAATGCCCGCATTGCGGCTTCGTCGCTCCGTGCTCTGCTCGCAACTGCTGCCGCGTGCTCCATGCGGGTTTCTGGCCGGACCCCTAGGTGCTGCCAGCCCTTCGGGCCTATCCGCCGTTCGGCGCACCCTCGCCCGGAGCGGGGCGTTCGAATCATCCCAGAGGTGAAATGTTCACGCCCTTCGACCGTTCGTGGAAACTGGAGAGCACTCAGGGTGTTCGGGGAGCTGACATTGACTTGCCTTCCGGGGGTTGCTATACTCCTCCAATTGTCCGGCTGAGATAGTGGCAACTCCTTGTGCCGAGGATACCTGCGGTGTATTGTGCCGTTTCGGCGTGGTGTTCGATCGGCGGGAATGGCTGATGGACTTTTCACTGGGGCGTCGCCAAGTGGTAAGGCACCGGGTTTTGGTCCCGGCATTCGTAGGTTCGAATCCTGCCGCCCCAGCCATAATATGCACCCAACGCCAATGGCGCTTGGCTAGCCTGGATATCTCACCGGGTTTCGTCGCGAGCGCGTGAAGGTCACGTTAGGTCAGGTACTTGGTACAGGCCGCCGGGCGACAGCGTGTCGAGACACGTCGAGGTCGGCGGGCAAGGCAAGTGCCTGAGATGGCATGAGATTCGCACGCGCAGCAGAAAGCCGGTGAGATATCCAGGCTAGGACTATGCATCGACGTTTGGAATCAAGGGCTGTAGTTCCGTGGCTTATAGCAGCGAGATGAAGATCTTCAGCGGCTCGGCGTCTGCCGCGCTGACGGCGGGGATCTGTACCCATCTCGCGTGTAAGCAGGGCGATGCGACGGTTCGTGCTTTCAGCGACGGCGAGGTCAACGTCCAGATTGGCGAGAACGTGCGCGGGCGCGATGTTTTTCTGGTTAACAGCACGTCGTCGCCTGTAAACGACAATCTCCTCGAGTTGCTGTTGCTGATCGACGCCGCGAAGCGGGCGTCGGCGGACCGTGTGACGGCGGTGCTGCCGTATTTCGGATATGCCCGGCAGGATCGCAAGGATCGCCCCCGGGTGCCGATTTCGGCGAAGCTGGTGGCCAATCTGTTGACGGCTGCCGGCGCGGATCGGATCTTGACGGTCGATTTGCACTGCGGTCAGATCCAGGGGTTCTTCGATATCCCCGTGGATCATCTCAGTGGCGACATCGTCTTCGAGACGCACATGGCCGAGCGCCAGATTGACAATGTGGTGGTGGTGTCGCCCGATACCGGCAGCGTGACCCGTGCACGCGGTTTCGCCGACCGGCTGATGGCTCCGTTGGCGATCGTGGACAAGCGCCGTCCGCGGGCGAACGAGTCCGAAGTGATGAATATCATCGGAGACGTACAGGGCAGGCGAGCCCTGATTTTTGACGACATGATTGACACTGGCGGTACGTTGGTGAAAGCCGCCCAGGCGATCAAGGACCAAGGCGCCATCGACGTGATGGCGTGTGCCACGCATCCGGTCCTGAGCGGTCTGGCGGTCAAGCAAATCGACGCGTCGGTGTTGACCGAAGTGTGGTTGGGCGACACGGTGCCCCTCCGGGAAGAAGCTGCGGCGAGTCCCAAGCTTAAAGTCCTGTCTTTCGCAAGCTTGATTGGCGAGGCTATCCGCAGAATCCATGACGAGGAGTCCGTGAGCAGCCTGTTTGTGTAGGAACGACTAGACGCTCTCGATGAGAGTTGCTGGCGACAGAAGCGGAGGCTATAGAACCATGGACAAAATGCAGTCACTCAAAGCCCAGACCCGTAAGGCGTCCGGCAGTGGCGATGCACGCCGTGCCCGGCATGCGGGTACGCTCCCCGCTTCGCTGTACGGCGGCGGTCAGGATCCGGCGAGCGTCAGTGTGGATCTGCACGAATTCGACGTGCTCATCCATCACAGTCGCGCTGGCGAACACGCCATTCTGCAACTGGATTTTGACGACCAGCCCGAGTTGAACTCGCCTGTCCTCGTGAAGGCGGTGCAGCATCACCCGCTGACGGGCTACATGGTCCACGCCGACTTCATGCGGATCCGTCTGGATCAGCGCATTAACACGTTCGTGCAGGTGATCTTGACCGGCCAGGCGGAGGGTGTGGTGGAAGGCGGCGTGCTAGACCATCAGCTTCGCGAACTCGAGGTCGAGTGTCTGGCGCTCGAAGTGCCGGACGAGATCGTCGTAGACATCACCGGGCTTAACATCGGCGACAGTGTACACGTAGGCGCTTTGCAGGTACCGGAGAACGTCACGGTGATATCGGATGCCGACCGTCCGGTGGTGGCTGTCCACGCGCCGCGCGTTGTCGAGGAGGAGGTCGAGGTCGAAGGCGAAGAGGGCGAAGAAGGTATAGAAGGCGAAGAGGGTGGCGTTGCCGAGCCGGAAGTCGTTGGCGAGAAGAAAGACGAAGAGTAGAAAGGCCCTGGTTCAAGCGCCGTCCGGGTATCCGAACGGCGAGAGGCTGGCCGCGTGAAGATTATCGTTGGACTGGGAAACCCCGGGGACCGCTATGCGGACACCCGGCACAATGTCGGGTTTGCCGTGCTCGATCGGTTGGCCGAACGGCTCGGGGTTTCTTTTGGACGCAAGAAGTACAGCGGTATCATCGCCGAAGGCGCTTTTGAAAGCGAGCGGGTGCTGCTGGTGAAGCCGCAGACGTATATGAACAACAGCGGCGTTTGCGTCGCCCGTGCGCTGCGGTACCAATCGGCCGGTCCCGGCGACCTGCTGGTCGTTGTGGACGACGTGAATCTGCCGTTGGGCAAATTGCGCGTGCGCATGAAGGGCAGCGCCGGCGGCCACAATGGACTGAAGTCGATCGCCCAACACCTGGGCAGCACGGATTTCGCGCGGCTGCGGTTGGGTGTAGGGCGGCGCGGCGGCGGCGATCTGACCGGGCATGTGCTCGGTTCGTTCGGGAAACGCGAGCGGGCCGAGGTGGATCGGATGGTGTCTGACGCGGCGGAAGCCGCTCTGGTGTTTGTGCCGGACGGAATCGAGAAAGCGATGAACGCGTTCAACGGAACATAATACGGAAAAGCCTGGAGGAGGCATGAAACACACGATCAGCGTTTTAGTCGAGAACCATTTCGGCGTGTTGGCGCGCGTTTCAGCGTTGTTCAGCGCCCGTGGTTACAATATCGACAGCCTGTCCGTCGGTGAAACCGAAGACCCGGCGACCTCCCGCATGACGGTGGTCGTGCGTGGTGACGACAGCGTACTGGAGCAAATCACCAAACAGCTCAACAAGCTGGTGGACGTGATAGAAGTTATCGACTTGACGGAACGCAACTTCGTCGAGCGCGAACTGCTGCTGATGCGCGTAGGCGCGGAGGGATCGCAGCGCGGCGAGATCGTGGAGATCGTGACTATCTTCCGGGCCAAGGTTGTGGATGTCAGCCCCGACTCGATGATCATCGAGGTCACGGGTTCGGAGGGTAAGGCGGAAGCCTTCATCGACATGATGCGGCCGTTCGGGATTCAAGAACTGGTCCGGACGGGCGAGATTGCCATTGGGCGCTCGCACGCCCGGCGTGACTAGGTAAGGATAGATGACGGTGAGAACGGGAGTGCAGATCGCCAGCGGAAAGGTCGGCCGAAGGCCGCGGCGCCCGCGATTCGCCACGTTTGACGGCGGAGCCCACTTTGGTTTCGCCGCGCGATCCGTTATGGACTCGGATGCATGCGCCGCAGCTTTTTAGCTGCGGCGCTTTTTTCGTGCCACGGGCCGTTGGCTTGGGCCGAGAGTTGCATGAGGAGGTAAAGGCTGCGAGGCCCCGATGAATACGGGGCCCCCGGCGAGGGAGTGGACGTTTGAACACACTGTTGCAGTTGCAGGCCCTGGATCTCCGCATCGAGGCGTTCAAGGCGCGCGAAGCGGAGATCCCCAAGCAGAAGAACAAGTTCGACATTCACCGCAAGCGGTTGGCGGATGAGATTGCCGAGCGCGAAGAGATGTGCAAGCGATTGGTGCTTGAGCAGCGCGAGTGTGAAACCGACATCGAGCAACGCCAGACTCAGATCGCCAAGTACGACCAGCAGCTTTTCGCCGTCAAGAAGAATGAAGAGTACCAGGCCCTTCTACATGAGATGGAAATGCTGAAGAAGCAGATCTCACTCAAAGAGGAACGGATTCTGGCGACTATGGTCGAGGCGGACGACCTCGAGGCGCGCCTGGAGGAAGACAAGAAGCGCGTCGAAGGCGAGTTGGCCGAGATTGAGCGGCAATGCGCTGAGATCGACCGCGAGTTGGCCGAGGCGCGAAAGGAGCGCGAGGCGCTTGAAGAAGAGCGCCGGCCCTTGGCCAAGCAGGCCGACCCGGAGCTTCTGGCTCGTTACGACCGCATCCGTACCAGTATGGGGGGCGGCCGGGCCGTTGTGCCGCTCAATGTCGAGACCTGTTCGGGGTGCCACATGCGCGTGCTGCCGCAGGTTGTCAACGAACTGATGGCGGGCGACAAGATGCATGCCTGCGCCCATTGCGGGCGGATTCTGTTCCACCGGGACAACTACGAGGATCCCAGTGCGGCCGGTGAAGCCCAGGCGGACTGACCCCCGCGGCAGGACGCCGCCCTGAGCGCATCACACGAGAGTTGTAAGCTTGTGACCCATCTCGACTATCTCTTCGACCTCGAACGCCACGGCGTAAAGCTGGGGCTTGACAATATTCGGCGCTTGCTGGACGCTGCGGGCCAGCCGCAAGACAGATATGCCACGGTGCATGTGGCCGGCACGAACGGCAAGGGCAGCGTGGTCGCCATGCTTGACGCCATCGCACGTGCCGCGGGGTATACCGTGGGGCGGTTCACCAGCCCGCACCTCATTGACGTTTCTGAGCGTTTCGTCGTGGGAGGCCTACCCATTACGCACGACGCGCTGCTCGATCAGATCGCGCATTTCCGCGCCATCGCGGAGACGATGAATCCGCCGCCGACGTTCTTCGAGATGAACACCGCGATCGCCCTGCGCTGGTTCGAGCAGGTGGGCGTCGATCTGGCGATCGTCGAAGTGGGGATGGGCGGCCGGTTCGACTCGACGAACGTCCTCACTCCGGTGGCGGCGGCCGTTACGAATATCGGTATTGAACACGTGGGTTTTCTCGGCGATACGCTGGCGAAGATTGCGTTCGAGAAGGCCGGGATCATCAAGCCGGGGGTGCCTGTCGCGATCGGCAACAACGAACCCGAGGCGCGTGAAGTGTTGCTGGCGCGCGCGGCGGAATTGGACAGTCCGGCCTACATGCTGGGCCGCGACTTCCAGAGCGCGCTCGAAGGCGCGACCTTCGATCATCAATTCCGCTACGAGAGCCCTGGGCTGACGATCGGCCCCTGCCCGCTCGCGCTGGCCGGGGCGCCGCAGGGCGAGAATGCGGCCGTTGCGGTGGCGTTGGCTGAGCGGTTGGGTGGGCGCTTTCCGCGGCTTGACGAGCCGGCCATTGTGGCGGGTCTGGGCGCCGCCCGCTGGCCGTGCCGGCTCGAGCGGGTGCTTGAGGATCCACCGGTCATTATCGACGTAGCCCACAACCCCGCGGGTGCGCGCACGCTGGTACGCGAGTTGCCGCCATGCGTGGTGGTGCTGGCGGTTTCGTCGGACAAGGACGCGGCGGGGATGGTGGCCGCCATGGACCCCCTTATCCATACGTTGATCCTGACCCAGTTCGAGGGCTCTCGGGCGTTGCCGCTCGACCGGCTCCGCGACGCGGCGGGGGGCCGTCCATGCCAATGCGTCGGCACGCTGCCCGAAGCGATCGAACAGGGTCTTGCGCTTGCCAATGACGCCCAGCCACTGCTGATCACCGGGTCGGTGTTTGCCGCGGGTGAAGCGCGACGGTACCTTATCGACGCGCATGAGGCCCCGCCGCTGGCTTTCTGAACCCAGCGTCCTTGCGACGCTCACCCCGTGGAAAGACTTGGCGAGGGGTGGGGGGAGATCTTTCCCTGCGGTCGAGATGACATTTCGAACACGGAATCTACGCGCTGAAGCGACCCCGAACGTTAACCGGACGCCACCGACAAAAGTTGGGTAGCTTGCTGCCGCTTTTTCCGAGGGGAGCTTGCTCCCCGGCACAAACGCATGTAACGTTGTGTTACGCAAGATCTTGGAAAGTCGGAAGCG
>JAACEL010000322.1 GCA_011682535.1 Nitrospiraceae bacterium
AACCGGGGAGGAGCAGAAACCGTTGAGTAGCCATACGAGACGCGACAGGAATCATGGGAGATCTCGGGTCTTGGGTTTGCTGGCCCTTGGACTGTGCCTGGCGGTGGTGTCGTCTGGCGTGCAGGCGCAGATGCTCGCGTGGGACGAGTTGCCGCCGCTGCCGGATCCGGAAGGGGTAGCGGGGCCCTTTGTGGGGGTACACAACGACGCGCTGATCGTGGCGGGCGGCGCGAATTTCCCTAACAAACCGCGCTGGGAAACGGACAAGGTTTGGCACGCCGACACCTACGTGTTGGAGCGTGACGGCGATTCGTTCACGTGGACCGCGACCGCCCCGCTCCCCGCACCGTTGGCCTACGGCGGCGCGGTCTCACTTCCGGAAGGCGTGCTTTGCATGGGAGGCAACGACGGCGAGCGCACGTTTGCCGGCGTGTTCCTGCTGAGCTGGAATCCGGACGCCAAGACACTGACCCGCACGCCGTACCCGCCGCTGCCGGGACCATGCGCCTTCACCAGCGCGACGCTGCTCGACGGGAAGGTGTATCTCGCGGGCGGAATGAAGGACTCGGAACTCACGACGGCCATGGCGAACTTCTGGATGCTGGATCTGTCCAAGAAGGCCACGCCGGACGAGTTCGCGTGGCGCGAATTGCCCGCGTGGCCGGGGCCCACACGCGCGCTCAACATCACCGCGACTCAGCACGACGGCTTCCATGACGGTATCTACGTGATGAGCGGGAGGCGCGAAGACGCGGACGGCGTGGAATTCCTCACGGACGTGTGGGAGTACGTGCCCACGCTGGGCGAGTGGAAATCGCGGGCCGAGACACCCCGGCCCATTATGGCGGGCATGGGGATCGGCTGGGGACAGAGCCACATCTTCGTGCTGGGTGGCGCCGACGGGAGCCTATTCGACAAGGCCAACGAGTTGAAGGACGCACACCCCGGTTTCCCGAAGGAAGCGCTCGCCTACCACACCATCACCGACACGTGGACCTCGGCCGGGGCGTTACCCGCCAACCACGTGACGACGGTGCCGGTGCGTTGGGGCGATCGGATGATCATTGCCAGTGGCGAGGTGCGGCCAAGGGTCCGTTCGCCGAAGATCTGGGCGTTCCATCCGGTGCCCAGCGCCGCGCCTTTCGGGATCGTCAACTACGTCGTCCTGTGTGTTTACCTATTGGCCATGGTCGGGATCGGCGTCTACTTCGCCAACAAGAACAAGGATACCGACGACTATTTCCGCGGGGGTAAGCAGATGGCGTGGTGGGCGGCGGGCTGCTCGATCTTCGCCACCATGCTCAGTTCGCTCACCTATACCGGGGTGCCGGCGAAGGCGTTTGCCCAGAACTGGGTCTACATGGTGGGCAACTTCATGATCCTGGGCGTTGCGCCGATCGCCGTCTACATCGCGCTGCCGTTCTTTCGCCAGATCGACGCCACCAGCGCGTACGAGTATCTCGAAAAACGGTTCAACCGCCATGTGCGTCAGTTCGGCAGCGCCAGCTTCACCCTGTTCCACATCTTCCGGATGGCCGTGGTGATGTCGCTGACCGGTTACGCTCTGGCGGCGGCCACGCCGCTGAGTCCGTCGCAGTGCGTACTCATCATGGGCGTGCTGAGCATCATCTACTGCACCATTGGCGGAATCGAGGCCGTGATCTGGACGGACACCGTGCAGACCTTCGTGCTGTTCGGCGGCGCGCTGCTCGCGTTCGTGATGCTGATTGCCGGGATCGACGGCGGCTTCGGCGGGTTCGTGTCGATGGCGTCCGAACATGGAAAATTCCAGATCGTCAATCTCGACTTCGCGGCCGACAGCTTCACGCGCATGGCGATCTGGGTGGTGGTGCTTGGCGCGTTCGCGCAGAACCTCAGCTCATACACGGCCGACCAAGCCGTCGTGCAGCGTTACATGACCACGCCGGACCAACGCCGCGCGGGACGTTCGATCTGGATGAACGCGATTCTCTCGATGTTCGCTTCATTCCTGTTCTTCGGCCTGGGTACAGCGCTGTTCGCTTTCTACCGCAGCCATCCCGACAAACTGGATCCCACGATAACGACGGACCAGATCTTCCCGCTTTTTGTCGCCCGAGAGATGCCCATCGGCTTCGCGGGTTTGATCGTGGCGGGCGTGTTCGCCGCCGCGCAGTCCACCGTGTCGACCAGCATGAACTCGACCGCGACCGCCGTGGTGACCGATTTTCTTCGGCCCTGGAATGCGTGCAAGACCGAGCGCGGGTACTTGCGGTGGGCCCGGGCGCTCACGCTCCTGTTCGGTGTGTTGGGTACGCTGTTCGGCCTGATGTTCGTCGACCCCGAAGTGAGGTCGCTGTTCGATTCTTTCATCAAAGTCATCGGGTTGTTCATGGGTGTGCTGGGCGGCCTGTTCGTGCTGGGCGTGATGACCCGGCGGGCCAACGGGGCGGGGGCGCTGACCGGCGCCATCGTCGGGGCGGTCGTGATGTTCGTCTTGTGGCGTTTCACGCCCGTCAACGGCTACCTCTACACCTTCTGCGGAGTCGCCACCTGCTTCGTCGTCGGCTATGTGGCCAGTTGCGTGTTGCCGGGCGATCGGCAGTCCAGTGAGGGCTTGACGATCTACACGCTTCGGCGCGAACCCCCGGTCGCCGGGTAGCGTATTGTGGCGCGCCCGGAGAACCCGATTGAGAGTGGGCGCTTGCTGCGCGCGCCACAGGAAAGCCATTCGCCCATTTGGGACGAGCCATGATGCATGAAAACGGACAGACGATGACTCACCGCAAACGTGTCCAAACCGCCCTGGCGTTTGAGCGGCCCGACGCGCTGCCGTGCCATGAGTCGCCCTGGGAACAGACGCTCGCGGCGTGGCGCACGCAGGGGATGCCGACGGACGTGCCGCTGGAGGACCATTTCGACTTCGACCTCGCCTTCATGTACCTCGACACGTCACCGCGTTTCGAACAGCGCATTATCGAGCGCGAGGGCGGTACGATCACGTACGCGGATCGATACGGCTACACGATCCGCAAGGCGGACGGCGTCAACGCGACGCTCGACTTCCTCGATCACCGCACCAAGGACCAAGCCGCGTGGGGCGAGACGCGGGCGGGGATGGTGCTGGATGCCGACGCGCCTGCGCGGATCGACGACGCCTCCTACTTCGGGCACTTCGACCCCTACCCCACCTGGACGGAAGCGGGGGAAAAGTACCGTCGGCTCTATGCCACCGGCCGCTATATGCTTTTTACTTTCTATGGTTCCTGGGAAGCCACGTGGCGCCACCGGGGATTGCAGAATCTGCTCGTCGATGTCGCCATGGATTCCGACTGGGTCCAGGAGATGGCCGACGTATATCAGGATCTCGTCATCGCCGTGCTTCGCCGCTGTCTTGACTTGGGCATGAAGCCCGACGGCGTGTTCGTGCCCGACGACCTCGGTTGCAGTACGGGGCCGCTCCTGGCGCCGGCGCTGTGGTGTCAGGTATTTCAGCCCGCTGTCTCGCGGCTGGGCGGTTTTCTGCGGGAGCACGGCATCGATTTCTGGTTGCACTGCGACGGCGCGGTCGATTTATTGACGGACCACTTCGTGGAATCCGGCGTCCAGGTGCTCAATCCGCTGGAGGTCAAGGCCGGGATGGACGCCGTGGCGTTGCGCAAGCGCTATGGCAAGCGGCTCGCCTTCTTCGGTGGCATCGACGCTACGAAAATGTTCGGCCCTCAGGCGGCGCTCCTGCGCGAGCTTGAACGCAAGGCGCCGCTTGCGCGGGATGGTGGCTACATCATGCACTCCGACCATTCGTGTCCGCCCGAAGTGTCGTATGAGCGGTACTGCTGGATGCTGCGGACCGCGAGAGAAATCTTCCACGCAGGCTGAACCTCCTTTCTTTTCTCTGCGAAAAGAAAGGAAGCAAAGAAAAGCGGGGAGCGCTTCGCGCGGGGCCGTCTGATGCCTTCGCGGCTGTTCTGTCAGGCGTCCCGCGCTATAGCGGACCGGTGGACATGACCGGACTCAACTCTTCAATCTTGTTGTTCTTGATGCGGTAGTTATAGATGTCCTCCATATCCTTGTAGATCTGGAAGATCTGGAAGAAGCCGTGCCACTGCGCGTAGTCGGGACCGTTCATGGCGGCGCCCTGTCTGGCGCGGCGGCCAGCATGGTGCCACAGGTAGTAGAACAACTCCTGGAACGGATCTTTCCAGGGATCGTCCTTGAGGAGTTTCTTCTCCCTGAGATCCTCCAGCATGGCGTTGGCTTTGTCGTAGTAGGTGTTGTACAACTCGACGGCGTTGTCGAGACTGGTCATAATGGCGTCGGTGTGCAACGAGGAATGGCAGTTCGAGCAGACCTTGAGCATGTCGACGCGGCCCTTCTCGCCGTCGCCGCGTTCGCCGCTGCGGATGACGCTACGCTTATGCACCAAATCCCACTTGAGGCGCGCGTTGACGTTATGCGTGGTGGACAGTTCGCCGATGCCGCTCATATGGCACGTGGCGCAAGTTGGGGCGGTGTAGTCGCCGGGTTCCCACGTGTCCGGAGCGGAATCCCAAACCCAGTCCTCGCCGTGGGTGAGGAACATCTGCCCGTGCTTGCTGCTCAGGTAGATCTCGATGTTGGGATGGTCGGGGCCGAGGTGGCAACTGGCGCAGGCTTCGGGCTTGCGCGCCTCGGCGATCGAAAACATGTGGCGCGTATGGCACACCGTGCAATTGCCGATGCCGCCATCGGGATAGCGCTGTCCGATACCGCCCGGCCACGTTTCGTTGATGGGCTTGTTGTCGGGGCCCAGTTCGGTTTCGGCGCCGTGGCACATTTGGCAGCCCGTTGCGCGTGCGGCGCGGTTCGGGCCAGTGCCCAGGGTGTTACCCAGGAACTCGCCGCCCTCGAAGTGGTACATCAGCTTTTCCATGTCGGGGTTGTCCATGATGGCCGCGCTGGCGAGTCTGGCGTGGCCGCTCTTGGAGAATTGTTCGGCTTCAGCGGGGTGGCACTTGGCGCAGCGCTTGACCGACACCATGGGGGAGGTGTAGATATCGGTACCCTTGATGCCGTCGCATTGGCTGGCCATCGGCGAGCCGGCTTCGACGACGTGGCAGTCGTAGCAGGACACGGAGGCGTGGGCCATGCGGCTCAGGCGCCAGCCCTCGACGATGCCGGGGGTCTCTTTGGCGTGGCACTCGATACAGCGGGCGGCCTCGGCGGTGTAGCCCCGTTTGACATCGAACGCCTTTTCCGCTTTGACCGGAGCCGGGAGGTCACCCGCGCCGCCGTGCGTGGCAATTTCCGCAGTGCCTGCACCGGCCACTGCGGCTTCAGCGGGGGCCGATGGCGCGGCCGGCGCCGCTTCGTGGGCTACGGCCGCTGTGGTTGCGCCCAGCGCAAGTGCCAGCAGCAGTAATGACAATGTCTGAAATCCAAGGCGCCGTTGCATTACAAGTCCCTCCCTCTATTGTGCCTGCGCCGCTGCGGTTCGAGCGGCGTTTCTTACGGTCAAGGTGTGTTTCAGGTTGCCGTGGCCAACGTTCGAGTGACACGAGATGCACGTCTCCGTAGTCTGCCCGATCGTATAGTCCCGATGGGCCAGGTAGGCCTTCAGCGGGATCTCTGGAGCCACAAGGTCTAGATGACACTTTCGGCAGCTCTCTTCCATCGTGTATTCCTCGCGCCGCTCGAGGTTGGCCACCCAGTCGGGCTCGATTCCAAGCGTGTGATAGGTAAGATCCCGGATGCCGCTCATGCCCTTCGCGTAAAGATAATGGACGATCCCATCTTCGGCGGGCGGCAGGTGACAGTCCACGCAAATGGCGCTTACGATGCCTTTGGCCGCAGTACCGTGGGGCGATTCGGCCCAAGTCTCGCGGAAGACCTCCATTTCGTGGCATGCCGCGCAGAACTCGGCCGTGTTGGTCGCTTCCACCATGTTGGCGGTGAGGATCGCTCCGACTGACGCCGCGCCGCCACCTACGATAATGCCGGCGATCAGCAACCACCCACGGGCTCGCAACCATGCCCTCATTCCTCCTCGCCCCGGCGTGGTTTCGGCCATCGGTGTACAACGATTCCTTCCGGCGGTTCGTTCCAAAGCGGTCCCAGTTTAGCTG
>JAACEL010000323.1 GCA_011682535.1 Nitrospiraceae bacterium
GACCAGATGACTACGGGTGAGTTGGCCGAGCGATACGCCGAACTGCACGGCCAGCCCTGCCGGACCCGCCATCGGGCCTACCTGATCCGCAAGATTGCCTGGCGCATCCAGGCGAACGCCGAAGGAGACCTGTCCGAACGGGCACGGAAGCGAGCGGCGGAACTGGCCGACGACGCCGAGGTAAGGGTCATGGCTCCCAAAACCATGATCTGCCCGCCTCAGGTGGGCGAGTCGGCAACCGTCACCAGGACCGCACCGACCGGTCGGGACAAGCCGAGCGATCCACGTCTACCCTCGCCCGGCTCGGCCATCGTTCGCCAGTACAAGGGGCGCACGTACCGCGTAGTATTCCTCAAGGACAGCAGCGGCTTCGAGTACGAAGGCGACCGCTACCGCACGCTGACGGCGGTGGCCAAGAAAATCACCTGTAGCCACATCAACGGATTCCGCTTCTTCAAGCTCGGGGGACAGCGATGAGCAGGAAAAGCAATAAGCCGGAAAAATCGACGATCCGCTGCGCCATTTACACCCGCAAGTCCAGCGAGGAAGGCCTCGACCAGGAGTTCAACTCGCTCGATGCCCAACGCGAGTCCGCCGAGGCGTACATTATCAGCCAGAAGGCTGAGGGATGGTCGGCGCTTCCCGATCGCTACGACGACGGCGGGTACTCCGGCGGCAGTATGGCTCGTCCCGCGTTGGACCGGATGTTGCGAGACATCGACCGGGGTAAGATCGACTGCGTGGTCGTCTACAAGGTCGACCGCCTGAGCCGTTCGCTGATGGACTTCTCCCGGATTCTGGAGACATTTGAACGCCATGGCGTCTCATTCGTGTCCGTCACCCAACAATTCAACACCACCCACTCGATGGGTCGTCTGACACTGAACATCCTGCTGAGCTTCGCCCAGTTCGAGCGAGAGATCATCGGGGAACGCATTCGCGACAAGCTCGCCGCCCAGGCGCGAAAGGGTAAATGGATCGGCGGCGCTCCCGTGCTGGGCTACGACGTAGACCGGACCGGCCCCAGTCCCCGGCTGGTGATCAACTCCAAGGAGGCCACCCAAGTTCGTGAGATGTCCCGAATGTACCTTCAAGAGGCGTCCCTACTGCCAGTGGTCAAAGAACTCGCACGCCGAGGCTGGGTGAACAAACTTCGGGTCACCAAGAAAGGCAAGAAGCTCGGCGGTCGGCCGTTCGATAAGGCCACGCTGTACGTCCTGCTGACCAACCCGACCTATACCGGGAAGACGCGCTACAAGGACGAACTTCACGACGGCGAGCACGAAGCGATCATCGATCAGGACCTGTTCGACAAGGTCCAGAAGCAACTCAAGATGAACGGGCGAACCGGTGGCGTGGAGGTCCGTAACAAGTACGGGGCTCTACTGCGGGGCCTGCTGCGCTGCAAGTGCTGTGGCACGGCCATGACGCACACCTTCTGCGGCAAGAACAAGCGAAACTTCTATCGGTACTACCGCTGCACCAATGCGATCAAGAACGGCCACGATGTTTGCACCGCCGGGACACTACCCGCCGGGGAAATCGAGCGAGTGGTGGTCGACGAGGTGCGCGGGTTGGCGAACGACGAGACCCTGCTGGCCCAGGTGCTGACCGACGCCCACACCACCATTGACGCGGAACTGGCAGTCGTTCGACTTGACCGTGACAACCTGCGTAAGGAACGGAAACGCCACCACGAAGAACTTCAGCAACTCGCCACCAGCGGCAAGAGCACCACCGACGTAAGGGTCCGCATCGCGAGCCTACACGAGCGGCTATCGACGGCGGACCAGCGCCTGCCCGACCTTGAGTCGCGGATTGCGGAGTTGGAATGCCAGACCGTTCCGCAGGATGAGGCCCGCGCCGTTTTCGCCGACTTCGACAGCCTCTGGGAAAGCCTGATCCCACGCGAACAGGCCCGCCTGCTCAAGCTGCTAATCTCGACGGTGGAGTACGACGGCGAAGCGGGCACCGTGTCGGTTACCTTCCGACCGACGAGTATCCGCTCGTTGATCAATCGTAAGATGGAGGACGCCGCATGACGACCATCACCAAGCAGATTCACTTTGCCAGAAAGGGCCATCGCAAGGTGGCCAAGCCCGGCCCGACGCCGGAGCCCGAGCCAACTGGCCGCATTCCCCGTGTGTCCAAGCTGATGGCCCTGGCGATTCGTTTCGATCAACTCCTCCGCGACGGCCAGGTCGCCGACCAGTCCGAACTGGCCCGGCTGGCTCACATCACCCAGCCCCGTATGACGCAAATCATGAACCTGCTGCACCTGGCCCCGGATATTCAGGAGGAAATCTTGCATCTTCCACCAGTGGACAAAGGACGCGATCCAATCACCGAGCGGATGATCCGTCCCATCGCCGCCGCTCCCGACTGGCGGAAGCAGCGGAAGTTGTGGCAGCAACTCAAAACGGAGACGAAATTTTTACCTGTTCGTTATTCGCCGCAGTCTCTTGTTTCGCCTTGAGCAGTACCTCGGCAAGGCGTTTCACATTTTGCAATATCTCTATTGCGTCATCCTCCGAAATTGGACGACCGTAAGCTTTCGACCACACGCCTTGGTTATTCAGCAAGAGCTTGTTGCTGAACCACGCCAGTGACAGAGGTCCCTCTCTACCACTCGGCAGCGGCTCCAAATCATGGTGTGCCATTGTTTGCTCTCTAAATGGTTGGGGGCACAGGAGCGTATGTTGATTCACAGTTGTCCATTACGATAGAGTTGGACATCGGATACCGCTCGCTCACTGATTCGATGTGGCCGACCGACCTAAAGCTCCATGCGGATCGACACGAAGCTGGCCGATACTTGGCTTAACCCTTTCTGTCTTCCTTCGGCTCTACTGAATCAGCGTCCATGTCTGCAACACACAACCAGCCGTGGTCGAAGGTGAAAGTCCGTGCTTTCCCAGCAGGGTCCTGAATTCGCAACACACGCCTAACTGCGGGCTCGCCTGCATTCTCGACCACATAGAGCCAATACCGATCCCCACGCCGCCGGGCTTCTTCGAACTGTGCCCGTGACATGCCGACAGCCCTATCGGCAAGGCTCCCAGTCATAGCCTTGACCTCAACCCATCGAATGGGCGCTTCATCCAGGCCGACTTCCGTCAAGTCAAATCCGGGATTATTCGTGGCTGTCCGTTGGAGATCAGGCTCGCAGGCGAGGATGAATGTGATGGCCTCGTTTTCCAGTGCAAGGCGCTGCTCGTGTTTAATTCCGTCTGGATCAGGTGAGGTCTCGTCAGGGTGTATCCCGAGATACGAGATGAATGGTCTTCCGCCCGAACCTCCCGCCTTACGCCCGCCACCTCTGCTACCGGTTTCCCCTGAGCGTCCACCGGCCTCGCCTGCCTTACCAGACGACCGCCCTTGGCCACCGCCACGGTTCCCGCCGCCTATACCCGCATCACCTGTTCTTTCACCCCCGGGATCCTCCGGCTCTTGGCCTGACGGTCCCTCCGTTTCCTGCTCAGTATCCTCCAGCTGTTCTTTCTCGACACCAAGTCGCGCGATAAGCTCCTCTTCGCTTGTGATGCCGTACGTCTTGAGCGCGGCGATCAACCCGGGATCGATGCCCGCCTCCCGGGCCAATTGTTCCACGACGCGTGGCTTGAAGTGTATCTTAGAGAACAGAAACGGGTTCTCTGCCCATCCTGTCTCCTCGAAGAGGACGCTCGCCGGCGGCTGGAGCGAACCATCCACACCGGGTACCCATGCCGATTGGTTCAGCCTTCGGACGAAAGCCGCGTCGAAACGAGTCGTCTTTGACTCATGTGAGTAGCTCCACCGGTACGTTCCATCAAAAACACCCGTACCGCGTCGGTTCTCCAGTTCTCCCAGGGATTCCCACAACAGCCGAGCCTTCTGGGATGACATTGATGGACTGGTAACGGCCATGGTCTCCAGCAGTCGTTCAAGCCCGCTTAGCGCGTGGTCAGAGAGTTCACTCGTCCATGTACACCTTTCCAAACCCGCCTGCCGGCGCATCTCCTGAAGTTCTTGGTGAGTGAAATCTGGCTTCACGGGCATAGGCCGCAGATAGCGCGCAGCACCGCACGCCAGCAGCAGGTCGCGCACATCCTCTCCTCGAAGGCACTCGTAGGAATCATCAACGAGAAGGATGCCGCCAACGCCATCGAACAGCTCTTTCAGCCGTCCCGTCGCGAGGTACACCGCCCCTGGCTTGGCCATCATCTTGGAGCCCTCGCCTGCATCAACCGCCTTGATAACCTCTGACTCCCGCAGGGCCTCCACCAGCCTGTTCCGTTGGCTCGTGGAATCTGTTTGGAACGCCATTGTGATGCGACCTATATCGGATGCATACTCCACGTCGCTTACTATACCCTCCTCGATGCGATACTTCGGCAGGATGTTCAGGACAACGTCGTCCACCGGGTCCGGCTCTCTGACGCCGAGCGACTCTAAGAACTCTCTGGCAGCGTCAGTGTTGCAAACGGCTTCTTTCACCGTCGGGAAGCCGGTTTCGACATCGCCTGGAAGAAAAGCCCGTGGCTTTCCGCTTGCATCCTTAGGCTTGACGTGCATGCCGTCAGCCAGCCGGACCAGAGGTACATCATCTAATCGTCTGTGCAGCCCCCTTCGGTCATTCAGGAACTCATACAGATTCACCACCCATTCATCGCTCTCGGCCTCCAAGAAAGGTTTGCCGAGTCTTGGTAGGATCACCTCGGGAGTAACCTCGGCTACATCAAGACATTCCATCAGGTATTGCCGAAGCTCAGGCGTGCGGTCCTGCGTAATCGTCTCACTCAGCCAGGCGCATTCGCCCTGCTTTCCGAACAGCGCAGCCAATTGTCTCGGGGTAAAGAGTTCTCGCAGTTCCTGGGCTCGGGCAAGCCTTGCCTGAGGGGCTGCCACGTAACTGCCCCCGAAGCAAGGCAGAAGCTGCTCGGAGCGGAAGGCTTTCCGCACAGCCTCGAATAGCGGGGCAAACATCCCCCCCTCAGCGAATCTTGAGCGGTCCAGTGGCAACACGCGAAGCGCATCGGCGTCGAGCAGGTTCATCTCACGCAGCGCACGCAACGCCTCGACTAGAAGATCACCGGTTTCGGCGACAAGATACTTGTTCCAGTGGTCGTCTTTCGGTACGTTGTCGCGGCTCGGCGTTGTCCGATAGGGCCCCTGCACAAGGAAGCCAAGGTGCGTCTCCAGGACGGTGGGGAAGAAGACCACAAGCGGGGATTCGCTCACCCGCCGAACCACCTCCTTACCGCCCTCTTGGTCCAATCGGAAAGCAACTTCTACATACCCCGCTGTCTTGCCGGCTTCCGTCTGCACCGGCCGGTCGAAGACAAGCCAGGTTTCGTCCACAGGGCCAGTTTCTTCGTCTTCCTGCCAGAGGAGTTCTACCCTGCGGGCGTTCTTAGCTATCTTGTCCGCCTTGCTGCTACGCAGGTATTGCCCCGAGGGGCCACCTTGGACATTCCAGGAAATCTCCTCGATGGCCCTGAGAAAGAGCAACACGCGCGGCCCAAGACGCTGCAACCCCGACGTGATCTCCCCAACAGCGGCGTGGTCTTCCGGCCGCAAGGGAAGCGCGAAAACCGTCTCGTCATCTTCCCGTTCAATTGGTGCAGTAGCGGCTGGCCACACAAACTTCTCTATCAGGAAGTCTTCTTCCCCCGAGTGCACCTCGGGCCAATCACTGAATGCATAGACCGACTTGAAGCCAATCCCGAAACGCCCAATGTCTGCTTGATCCTTTGGGCTCTCGGCAATACCGCAAATGCCCCGGACATCGCGCTCGTTGAAGGGGTCCCCGCAATGCGACACCAGTAAGGTGTTTCCGTCAAGTCTGAACCTAACCTCTCGCCGACCATTCCATCGGACACCACGTCGAACAAGGGCATCTTCAGCATTTTGCAGCAACTCATAGATGAAGTGCGTTCGCTCGGCATACCGATCCGCAAGCAACATCGGCCCAATGCGACCGATGTCTGTGCCATACCGCCGCTCGTTCTCCGCTCGAATGTGTTGATAGTCAACAGCCATTGCTCAAACCTACCACATGAAAAGTGAAGCGGCTGGGGCGGTCAGTCATTCGCTCACAGC
>JAACEL010000324.1 GCA_011682535.1 Nitrospiraceae bacterium
AAGGGGGAGGTCAAGGAGTTGTCCGCCGGCGCCACCCCGCTCGATTTCGCCTACATGATCCACTCCGACATCGGCCACCACTGCATCGGCGCCCGTGTCAACGGCCGCCTCGTACCGCTCACCTACAACCTGCAAACCGGCGACCGCATCGAGATTCTGCGATCGAAAAACCAGACGCCCCACATTGGTTGGATCGATGTAGTGGTCACCGCGCGTGCGCGCGCCAAGATACGCCAGCGCCTGCGCGAGCTGGGACTCCTCGAACCTGCGGAACAGGACCACGACAAGGACAAGCCCAAGCAGCGCCAGCCGCGCAAACCACCCACCCCAAAGGCGGAAGTCCGCGAGGTCGACAACGCCACCCGGGAAAAGCTCATCCGAGTCCAGGGCGAAAAGGGCATGCAAGTCCAGTTCGCCAAGTGCTGCAACCCCATGCCCGGACATCCGGTCATCGGCTACGTAACCCGCCACGGCGGACTCACCATCCACCGCTCCAACTGCGGCAACTTCCAGAAGACCACGCCCGACCACAAGCGCCTTGTCAAGGTGTCGTGGGAGGGCGAGGGCCACTACGAGATCGGCGTACACATCAAGATCGCCTCGCGTCCCAACATCGTGGCCGACGTCACCGAAGCCATCCGGCCATTGGTCATCGACATGACCAGCGCCACGCTCAAGGCCGAGCAGGACAGCCCGGGGTACTTCGAGTTCGCTTTCAGCACCACCGACCAGGCAATCCTCGATCAACTCAAGCGAACCGTTAAGACCGTTGCCGGCGTCAAAGACATCGAAACCCAATTCGTGCGGGAAGTCGCCGGCTCACAGTAGCCGCCGCGACCCGAAGTGGAATCCACCACCAGCCATGGAACGATTCGAACTCGTCAGCGGCTTCAAACCCGAGGGTGACCAGCCCCAGGCCATCCGCGAACTCGTGGAGGGACTCCGGTCGGGCACGCAGCACCAAGTGCTACTGGGCGTCACGGGTTCGGGAAAGACCTTCACCATTGCCAACGCGGTCGCTCAAGTCAACCGCCCCACGCTGGTGCTGGCCCACAACAAGACCCTCGCCGCCCAGCTATACGGCGAATTCCGCGAGCTGTTCCCCAACAACGCGGTCGAGTACTTCGTCAGCTACTACGACTACTACCAGCCCGAGGCCTACATCCCCACGACGGACACATACATCGAGAAAGACGCCTCGATCAACGACGAAATCGACAAGATGCGCCACTCGGCTACGCGCGCATTGCTCTCCCGCCACGACTGCATCATTGTCGCCAGCGTCTCGTGCATCTACGGCATCGGTTCTCCCGAAACCTATCAGCAGTTGCGCGTCGACCTCACCGAGGGCGAGCCGTTGCCCCGCGAAACCTTGATCGAAAAACTGGTCACCATGCAGTACACCCGCAACGACGTCGACTTCTACCGCGGCACCTTCCGGGTCCGGGGCGACGTGGTCGACGTGTTCCCGGCCTACGAGGCCGGCATCGCCATACGCATCGAGTTCTTCGGCGACGAAGTAGAGTCGGTGGCGGAGTTCGACCCGTTGCGCGGCGCCATACTGCGGCGCGTCGCCCGGACCGCCATCTACCCCGGCTCGCACTACGCCACGACCGCGGAAACGCTGCGCGGCGCCATCGGCACATCGAAGCGGAACTGGACGACCGCCTGAAGGAACTGAACGCGGACAAGAAGCTCCTCGAAGCCCAGCGCCTCGAACAACGCACCCGCTTCGACATGGAGATGATGCAGGAGATCGGCTACTGCAACGGCATCGAGAATTACTCGCGCCACCTCGAAGGCCGCTGCCCGGGCGAGCCGCCGTTCACACTGCTCGACTATTTCCCCGACGACTTCCTGCTGGTGATCGACGAGAGCCACATGTCAATTCCCCAAGTGGGCGCGATGTTCAAAGGCGACCGCTCGCGCAAGGACAAGCTCGTCGACTACGGCTTCCGCCTGCCGTCCGCCCGCGACAACCGCCCGCTCACCTTCGAGGAATTCGAGCAGCGGATCGGGCAATGCATCTACGTCAGCGCAACGCCCGCCGACTACGAATTGGAGAAAAGCGAGGGATTGATCGTCGAACAGGTCGTGAGGCCGACGGGGCTCACCGACCCCGAAGTCGAAGTGCGCCCCGCCGCGAACCAGGTGGACGATCTGCTCGACGAAGTCCGCGTGCATGCGGCCCGTAGCGAGCGGGTGCTCGTGACCACGCTCACCAAGCGCATGGCCGAGGATCTCACCGAGTACTACCGCGACCTGCAAGTGCGCGTGCGCTACATGCATTCGGACATCGACACCCTCGAACGCATCGAGCTGATCCGTGGACTGCGCAAGGCCGAGTACGACGTCCTCATCGGCATCAACCTGTTGCGCGAAGGCCTCGACATTCCCGAGGTAACGCTCGTGGCCATCCTCGACGCGGACAAAGAGGGCTTCCTACGCTCGGAAACAAGCCTGGTCCAAACCTGCGGACGCACCGCGCGTAACATCAACGGCCGCGTCATCATGTACGCCGACAAGACCACGGGCTCGATGAAGCGCGCGCTCACGGAAATGAACCGCCGCCGCAAGAAGCAGGAACAATACAACAAGGAGCACGGCATCACGCCGCGTTCGATCGTGAAGTCCATCCCCGACCTGTTGGCGAGCGTATACGAACGCGACTACGTCACCGTGCCGATGGCGGCGGAAGACGAGGACGATTATGTGCCATCATTCAACATCCCCAAGACGCTCAACAAACTGCGCAAAGCCATGAAACAGGCCGCCGTAAAGATGGAGTTCGAAAAAGCGGCCGAATACCGCGACCGGATCCAGGCGCTCGAAAAGCGCCAGATCGAAGAAGGTTAGGGACGTCAAGGGGATTGCGATCGGTGTCAAAAATGGGACGCGGATTTGCACGGATTATGTGTGGATCTTCGCGGATCCGCTTTGGGCGAAAGTAGCCGGTTGTCGCGTTCCCAAGTACAACTTTTGGCTCGTCACAAGAATTTGTGCATGTGGGTTGTCGATAAGTGCTCATAACCAACGTGAATACAATGAGATAGCAGGGTTGAGTACTCACGGAGAAACCCAAGCGCCAATGAAGTGTTTTCTTCTTGACGGGATAACAGATGCACACGATTGCTTCGGCGTAGAACGGCCGGTTGAGAATCCCTGGATTCAAGGACCGAGTACAACTCGGGAACGAGGGAAGCGTAGGATGGGTGCAGGCTTTGGGCGCTCACGAGCACACCATACACAAGTTCTTCTTTGCGCTCTTTGCGCCTCTGCGCGAGCCCCGGAAGGCCATGGAAAGTACAGAAGCGTTCGCATTCAAATGATTGACGCGATGCGATTTCAAATGGACTGGATTTCAAAAATCTTCTGCATCCTGTTATCTTGTCTGACAAAGAACATAGGTTGCACAGATTCTTGTGAGGAACCGAAAGGCGAAACGAGCGCATGTATTGGATTCGGCCCGAACAGAAAGTGTAGCCTGTCGCCATGCCTCGTGTTCTTCTCGATATCGGCGACCCGGCCAACCGCCTCACGCTCAAGGTCATGCTGGAGGCCGAGGGACACCACGTCGTTTCGGAGGAACCGGACGTGGTGTTCGCTGATACGCCGGGCAAGGCCTTGGCCTATGCCCGGCAGGCGCCCACGCTGATTCTGGCGCCAGTGAGCGGCGTGCGGGCCGCCGTGGCGGCGATGCACCAGGGGGTATACGGTTACTTGCTGGTGCCGTTTCAGCCCGGTGAGGCCGCCATCATGGTACGGCGGGCCCTGGCCGGGCCAGGAACGGGCAACCGCTTGGCGGTAGACACGCGGGAAGAAGGCCGGACGCTAGCGCAGGTGGAGACGGACCACATCCAAGCGGTAGTGCGCCGGTGCAAGGGCAATCAGACGAAGGCCGCTCAGATTCTGGGCATCGGCCGCAATACGCTGTGGCGCAAGCTGCGGCGAATCAGGAACGGCGAACGCTAGGGGTTTCTGGCCGGACCCCTAGAGACGTACTTCTTAGCCTGGGCACTCAGACGTGCGGTGGCGCGGTTGAGCGACGCCTCGGCCCGGGCAAGGTCGGTGTCCTCCCCGGGTTTGCGTAACCGGCTCTCGGCGCGTTCATGGGCGGCCTCCGCGCGCGCCACATCGATCTCGTCCCCCGCCTCGAACGCATCGCTCAAGATCAGGACATGGTCGTCCTTCACTTCGGCAAACCCGCCTGACACGGCGAAGTGCTGCTCGCCGGAGTTGTTCATGTAGGCCAGCACCACGCCGGGGATCAGGGTCGATAACAAGGCCGTGTGCCCCGGTCGCACCGTAAACACGCCATCGGCCCCGGGGACGATCACTTCGGTTACGTCGAAATGCAACGTCTCGCGCGCGCGCGCGCACAGATCCACCGAGATCGAGTCAGCCACGGCTACACATCCTTCTGTATTTGCTTGGCTTTTTCAACGGCGTCTTCAATCGCGCCGCAATACAGGAACGCGGACTCCGGCAAGTCGTCGTGATCGCCGTCGAGGATTTCCCTGAAGCCCCGGATCGTGTCCTGAATCGTGACATACTTGCCCGGCATGCCGGTGAACTGCTCGGCCACGAAGTTGGGCTGCGAGAGGAAGCGCTGGATGCGCCGCGCGCGGGCCACGGTCAATTTCTGTTCTTCGGACAGCTCGTCCATACCCAGAATCGCGATGATGTCTTGCAGGTCGCGGTAGCCTTGCAGAATCATCTGCACCTCGCGCGCCACGCGGTAGTGTTCTTCGCCCACGATGCGTGGGTCGAGGATCCGGCTGGTCGAATCGAGTGGATCGACGGCCGGATAGATGCCCAATTCCACGATCTGGCGCGACAGCACCGTCGTCGCATCCAAGTGCGCGAACGTGGTGGCGGGCGCGGGGTCGGTCAAGTCGTCCGCGGGCACGTACACCGCCTGCACGGACGTAATCGAGCCTTTCTTCGTCGAGGTGATGCGCTCTTGCAGTTCGCCCATTTCGGTCGACAGCGTCGGCTGGTAGCCCACGGCGCTCGGCATCCGGCCCAACAGGGCGGACACCTCGGAACCGGCCTGCGTAAAACGGAAGATGTTGTCGATGAAGAGGAGCACATCCTGGCCCATCTCGTCGCGGAAGTACTCCGCGCACGTGAGGCCGGTCAGGCCGACGCGCGCGCGGGCGCCGGGGGGCTCGGTCATCTGGCCGTAGATAAGGGCGGTCTTGTCGAGCACGCCCGACTCCGTCATCTCGATCCAGAGGTCGTTGCCCTCGCGGGTACGCTCGCCGACGCCGGAGAACACGGAGTAGCCGCCGTGCTGCTTGGCGACGTTATGGATCAACTCCATGATGAGCACGGTTTTGCCGACACCGGCGCCGCCGAACAGGCCGGTCTTGCCGCCCTTGGAATAAGGGGCGAGCAGGTCGATGACTTTGATGCCGGTCTCGAACATCTGCGTGGAGGTTTCGAGTTCCTCGAAAGTGGGCGCGGGGCGGTGGATGGGCCAGCGGGTCTTCGTTTCAACGGGGCCGCGCTCGTCGACGGGTTCGCCGACCACGTTGAGGATGCGGCCGAGCACTTCTTCGCCGACCGGCGTGGTGATGTACTGGCCGGTGTCGCGCACTTCGACGCCGCGCACGAGGCCGTCGGTGCTGTCCATGGCAACGGCACGCACGGCGTTCTCGCCGAGGTGCTGGGCCACTTCGCAAATGAGCGTACCTTTGTCGCCACGGTCGATCTCCAGGGCGTTGTAGATCGGCGGCAACTCGCCCGGCTCAAATTTGACGTCCACCACGGGACCGATGATTTGGATAATACGGCCTACCTTCATTGCGCTCTCCATCAGCCGGGCCACGCGCCCGGCCTCCTATAGCGCTTCCGCGCCACTGATCACTTCGATCAATTCCGTTGTAATAGCGTCCTGACGCGCCCGGTTGTACTGCAACGTCAGCCGATCAATCACATCACCCGCATTGCGGGTCGCCGAGTCCATCGCCGTCATCCGCGCGCCGTATTCACTGGCCGCCGATTCGTGCAACACGCGGTGCATCTGCACGTGCAGATGCTTCACCAACAACGCATCGAACACTTCCTCTTGTGTCGGCTCATAGAGGTAGTCCAACGGCGGCGCTTCGTCCTCCGGCATGCCGGGCTCGAACGGTAGCAGGCGCTCGAGGATCACCGTCTGTTGTACGGCCGACTTGAACTCGTTGTACAGGCAATACACCTCGTCCGTGCCGCCCTGCATGAAGTCGCGCACGATGTCGTCGATGATCGCCGCCGCACCTCGGTGCAGTTGTCCTTCGAACTGGGTGGTCATGAAACTCTCGCGAACCGTGCAAGAACGCCGCTTCATCGCTTCGATGCCCTTGCGGCCGACCAGCGTCAGCTCGACGTCGCGGCCGGAGAAGGTCTCCTGCAACGTCCGCATGGTGAAATTGACGATGCTGGCGTTGAACGACCCGCACAGACCCCGGTCGGAGGTAATCACCACGATGCCCACTTTGCCACCGCCGCCGGGGCGAAGCAGCGGATGCAGGTCGCGATCTGCACGTGCCACCAAGCTGTTGATCAATTTGCGCATCTCGTAGGCGTAGGGCCGGGCACGGATGATGGCTTCCTGCGCACGGCGCAGTTTCGAAGCCGCGACCATTTTCATGGCCTTCGTGATCTTCTGCGTGTTCTTGACGCTTTCAATGCGCCGCTTGATGTCCCGCAAACTAGCCATGATTTAGTCCTGGGCGGAATCTTGTTCAACACACCGCAGTTGGAAGTCCTTGGTGAACGCTTCAAGTAGAGCGTCCAACTGTTCCTTGAACGCATCATCCATCTCGCCGGTGGCGCGCAACGACTCCAACAGCGCGCCGTGCTCGTCCGCGAGGTGAGCGTAGAGGTCGGTCTCGTAACGGTCAATGGCACTGGTCGGAATCTTGTCCAGGAAACCGGCCGAAGCCGAGTAGATGAGGACAATCTGGTTTTCCACCGGCAGGGGGCTGTACTGAGATTGCTTGAGGATTTCGACCAAGCGCTCGCCGCGGTGCAACTGGGCTTGCGTAGCCTTGTCGAGGTCGCTGCCGAACTGGGCGAACGCCTCGAGTTCGCGATACTGCGCCAACTCGAGGCGCAAGGTACCGGCCACCTTCTTCATCGCCTTGACTTGGGCGTTACCGCCCACGCGCGACACGGAGATACCGGCGTTGATGGCCGGGCGCACGCCAGAGTTGAACAGGTTCGACTCCAGGAAGATCTGGCCGTCGGTGATGGAGATCACGTTCGTGGGAATGTAGGCCGACACGTCACCGGCTTGGGTCTCGATGATGGGCAGCGCAGTCAAGCTGCCGCCACCATGCTCGTCGCTCATCTTCGACGCACGCTCGAGCAGACGCGAGTGCAGGAAGAAGACGTCGCCGGGGTAGGCTTCGCGGCCCGGCGGGCGGCGCAGCAACAGCGATAGCTGGCGATAGGCCACGGCCTGCTTCGAGAGATCGTCGTAGACGCACAGCACGTGCTTGCCCTGGTCGCGGAAGTACTCGCCCATGGCCGTGGCCGAATACGGGGCGATGTACTGCAGCGGCGCGGCCTCGGAAGCGCTCGCGGACACGATGATGGTGTAATCCATCGCGCCGTTCTCCTTCAA
>JAACEL010000325.1 GCA_011682535.1 Nitrospiraceae bacterium
TGCCCGCGTCACAAGAACTCGCCTTAGCTCGCTATGGCTGCGTTCTTGTTCCTTGTCAGCCTTGTCCTCACTGTCGCAGATAGACGACATCTCAGTCGTGAAACGCTCTAGTCTTGGCGTGGAGCTACGCCGGGCAAGCAAGCACGGCCGAAAACCTTTCGCGCGGATCTGGGGGAGCGCGGTTCTCGTCTCTGGGTGGGGCTAGCCGAGCTTGGCTCTGAGCGTCGCGACGAGCGTTCTGGGATCGATCGGCTTCTGGAAAATGCCGGCCAAGCCCAGTTCGCGCGCGTCGAGGTTGTAGCGCACGGTGTCGCCGGCGGAACTCAGCATGTAGATGGGGCCAGCGTAGCCCGACTCTTTGAGACTGCGAGCCACCGTCGTGCCCGAGTCGACGTTTTCCATCATCAGGTCGCAGATGATCGCGTCGGGCTGGGTGCGCTCAGCAACCTTGATGCCCTCTTCGCCGGTCGATGCTTCGCCTACCGCGAACCCCTCGGCTTCGAGGACCACGCGTAGCGCCGCACGAATATCCGGATCGTCATCGATGGCTAGGATGGTTTTCTTGCTCGTATCCATTGCTTGCTCCTTCCAGGTCCCTATCAGAGACCGAACGTAAGACAGTGCTTGTTCGAGATTATCGGCAGCCTGCTGCGTAAGTCCTTCGGTGAACTCGAAGCTGTACCCCCGAATCGCCAATATCCATGCGTCCGGTGACCCGTTGAAATGATCCTCGCATATCGCCAGCACGGATTCCGCGGAAACCGTGTGAGTCGTAAACGTGATCTCCGATGCGGCCTCGAGCCGCCGAAGCTCGTACGGTTCATCCGCATCCTTGCTCGCGTCCACAAACAGCACGACATCGTTCTCGGCACACGCCGTGGCGTCCTCGATGTTGAGCTGGTAATCGGCGTCTACGGTCACATCCGGCAGGTTGAGCGCTTCGATACGCTCGATCAGCGCCGGGCCGAGGCCGTCATCCTCTCTACCGGGGTTTCCATAACCCAGGAGGAGGATACGCTTATTCTTATTAACCGCGGAACTGCTCGTCAAGGATCGTCCCGTCAGCGCCGACCAACTGCACCTGGAGCCGCATCTGGCCCAGGGCGTGGGTCGCGCAACTCAAACATGGGTCATACGCCCGAATACCTACTTCGATGTGGTTCAGCAGTCCTTCGGTGATCTCCGCCTGACCTTCAAGATGCTGCTCGGCAACCACCCGGACGGCCCGATTCATCGGTTCGTTGTTATGCGTCGTCGAAACGATGAGGTTGGCCAGGACAATCTGGTCGGTCTCTGGGTTGAGCTCGTAGTGATGGATCAGCGTGCCGCGCGGGGCTTCAATCCAGGCTACGCCACGCGTGCGTTTCTCACCGCTGGTGACGAGATCGGTTCCCTGGAGATCCGGGTCGTCGAGCAGCTCGATAATCTTCTCGGCGCTGTGCACCAGTTCGATCATCCGCGCCCAGTGGTAGGCCATCGTCGAATTGATCGGCTTGCCGCCGGTCACCGACATCAGTTCGGCGCGTTCCTTCTCGGCCACGGGCGTGTCGATGAAGTCGCAGCAGTTGACGCGCGGCATCGGGCCGACGCGGTACCAGCCCTTCTCTTTGCCCAGGGACTTGATGTGCGGGAACTTCATGTACGACCAGGGGCGTACTTCCTCGACGATGTAGTCGAGATAATCCGCGGGCTTGACCTGGTCGAAGATGATGTTGCCTTCGAAATCCTTGGCGCGCAAGACGCCGTCGTAGAGGTCCATGCAGCCATCCTCGCGGACGATACTGACATGGTTCGAATCGAAGCTGCCAAACGCCAGCAGGAAGTCGAGGTTGCCCTTGACGACGCTCTTGCACAACTCGAGGCCTTCGACGGCCCATTCGAGCATCTTACCGGCGTCCTTGCGCAGCACGTCGCGCTCTTCGATCGACAGGTTCTTGTTGATCCCGCCGGGAATGGCGCCGGTGCCATGCACCTTCTTGCCCGAGGTCGCCTTGATGATCTCTTGGCCGAACTTACGCATCAACACGGCCTTCGTGGCGACTTCGGGATACTCACCGATCACGCCGATCACGTTGCGTTTCTCGACCGGGGCGCCGAACCCGAACAGCAGGTCGGGGGAGGCCAGGTGATAGAAGTGCAGGGCGTGCGACTGATAGGTCTGGCCGTAGTGCATCAGGCGGCGCATCTTTTCAGCGGTGGGGGTCAGCTTGTCCGCGCCGACGATGACGTCGGTGGCTTTGGCGCCGCAAAGGTGATGGCTGACCGGGCAGATGCCGCACAGGCGCTGGACCACGACGGGCGCTTCCCAGTACATGCGGCCTTGAATGAAGCGCTCGAAGCCGCGGAACTCGATGATGTGAAACCGCGCCTGGTCGACGTGGTTGTTCTCATCCATATGGATGGTGACTTTCCCGTGCCCTTCAACGCGCGTCACGGGATTGATGACGATTTTGCGCTTGCCATTCGCTGGAACAGTAGCCATGCTTTTCATGCCTCCAGTGCGATCAGTCGTACTTGATAAGCTCGTAGGGCAGCCCCATATCCTTGCCCGTCAACAATGCCGTCAACGCGGCCCACAACGTGTCCGCCGACGGCGGGCACCCAGGAAGGAAGTAGTCGATCTTGACCACTTCGTGGCAGGGGTACACTTTGTCCAACAAGATGGGAATATCCGGGTCGTTCGGCAATACGCCGTCAACCACACTCGGCCCGCGCAGGTAGGCTTCCTCGAAGCATTCCTTGAGCGGGACGGTGTTGCGCATCGCGGGAACGCCCCCCGTAATCGCACACTGACCCACCGAGATGAGAATCTTGCAGTTTTCGCGGAACAGACGCAACTGTTCCACGTTTTCGTCGTTACTGATGCCACCCTCGAGCAGCCCCACGTCGACCGGACGCGAGAACGTCTTGATGTCGTTGATGGGCGACTTGTCGAATTCGACGAGTTCCACCAGTTTGAGGATGCGGTCATCGATGTCCAAGAGCGACATATGGCAACCGAAGCAGCCCGTGAAGGCAGCCGTTGCAAGAAGTGGTTTAGCCATGATTCAACAATCCTTTCTCGCCAAGGCGATAGCCGCCATCAGCCCGCTGCCTGCTGCTCAATATCCGAACCAATAGGCATCGTGTCGTAATCGCGTTTGCCCACCGGCGTTGCCCAGCCTTTGCCCTTCACGACCAGGCACCCGGTCGGGCAGATGGACGCGGCCTTGTCGGTCGCCGACATCGCCGTTTCGCTCAGCGCGTGCTCGGCGTCCACGGCGACGCGCTTGCCGATACCCCGGCCGGCGAAACCGAACACGGTCTTGCCGTCTACCAGTTTCGAGGCGCGTACGCAACGGCCGCACAGCACGCAACGGCCGCGGTCGATGTAGACGTCCTTGTGGGACGCGTCCATCTCGCGGGGCACGTTGAGGTAGGGCAGTTCCGTGGCCACGAGTCCCAGGCGATAGCCAAGGGCCTGCAGTTCGCAGTTGCCGCTGGCCTCGCACGCGGGGCAGGTGTGGTTGCCTTCGACGAACAGCATCTCGATGACGGTCCGGCGCAGGGTGTTAATCTCGTCGGTGTCGCTTTCGATGACCTGGCCTTCAACCGCCGGGAACGTGCATGCGCTCGCGGGACGTCCGTTGACCTTGACGGTGCATACGCGGCAGTGGCCGCCCGGGGGCAGGTCTTTGTGCCCGCACAGCCGCGGAATATAAAGACCCGCCGCATCGGCGGCCTGCATGATGGTCTGGCCGGGTTCCGCTTGGATCGCCTTCCCATCGATCAGAATCGTGATGGTATCCTCGCTCATACGTGATGTTCCTCCAACTCGGCCGTGCGGCCCGTAATCTCAGCCCCTAGCTGAAGCGCTTTGCTCAAGTCGAAGCTCGGGATGAACTCGTCGGACTTGATCCGCGCATCGTACAGACTCGAGAAATTCTGAAGCGTCGTCAGGATGGGATTCGCCGCCGTCTGACCCAGACCGCAGCGGCTCATTGTTTTCACGGTCGTGCCCAGTTTCCGCAGCGCATCGAGGTCGGCCTTCGTACCCTTTCCGTCCAGCACTTTTCTCATCATCTTGGCCAGCAACGTGGTGCCTACGCGGCACGGCGCGCACCAGCCACACGATTCTTCGATGAAGAACTCGACAAACTGGCACATGCAGTCCAGCACGTCGCGATCGGGGCCGAACACAATAATGGAACCGCCGGTGGACAAGTCTTCGAACGAAATACCGCGGCCGAAATCCTTCGGCGCGAGGCACTGGCCCGAGGGCCCGCCCATCTGTACCGCCTGCGCATCTGCGGCGCCCACCATCTCGAGAATCTTGTCGACGGTGATGCCGTATTCGACCTCATACACGCCCGGATGCGGGCAATCGCCCGAGATACTCAACAGCTTCGTGCCGGTGGAGTCCTTTGTACCCATCGCCGAGAACCATTCGGCGCCCTTTTCGATGATGCGGGCGGCCGCGCACAGGGTCTCGACGTTGTTGACCGAAGTCGGCTCGTTCTTATAGCCCTTCTGGACGGGGAACGGAGGCCGGTCGCGCGGTGCGCCACGCTTGCCTTCGAGCGACTCGATGAGGGCCGATTCCTCGCCGCAGATGTAGGCGCCCGCGCCCATCTGGATACGGATGTCAAACCTGAAACCTTCGCGGCCGCAGACATTCTGGCCCAGCATGCCCAGACTGCGGCGCTTGGCCAGCACTTGCTCAAGGTGCGGCAGCAGGTACTCGTATTCGCCGCGTAGGTACAGCAGGCCTTCTTCAGCCCCTATCGCGAAACCGGCGACCGTCATGCCTTCGAACACCAGGTCGGGCTGCTCGGTGAGGATAACGCGGTCCTTGAAGGTGCCCGGCTCGCCTTCGTCGGCATTGCACACGACGTAGTGGGCGTTGCCTTCGGCCTTGCGGCAAAAGTCCCACTTCATCGCGGTCGGGAAACCGGCGCCGCCACGGCCACGTACGCGAGCCTTGTTGATCTCGCCGATGACGCCGGCGGGCGCCATGTTGACGGCCTTGCGGATAGCGGCCCCGCGCTCCATCGGCGCGAAGACAACCGGGCCCGGCTGACGCAGGTTCACGTCGACTACGGCCTGCGGGAGGCTGGACGCTTCCGCCCCGCCCCGCAACGCCTCGACGATCCGAGGAACGTCCGACGGCTTGATGTGCGTCACCGGCACACTGCCAATCAGCGCCCCGGGGGCCTGATCGCTCAGTCCGATGCACGCGGTATAGTCGAGCGAAATGGAACCGTCTTCGCTCGTGCTACCAAAGGGTACGCCGACGGCCTCTTCAAAAGCCTTGGCGACTTCGTCCGCGCCCTTCATGCGCTCGACGACCGCATCGCACAGCCGCACCACCGTCTTGCCCTTTGGCGCTTGGGACAAGAACGAGTAGAAACTGGTCATGTCGCGCACTTCCACGCGATGCATACCCAAGGCCTGCTGGATACATCCAATGGCCTCCTCGGGCAGATACCCCAGTTTCGCATGGACCGCCCGAACGATATCCATCAGGCGCGAGCGATCTTTGCCAGACTGCTCGACAATTTGGTCAATTACCTGCGAGTAATCCTCTACCATTCCTTTTAGCCTCCAACCAATACAAGCGGCTTCAAGCTGCAAGTCCCATCAGAAAACCTTTTCACGATTAGACTTGCGCTTACCGGGCTACGAAGGACACCGACCCCTCGTCGGCCCTATTCGTGAACATTATCACAATTTGGCCCCCAAGTCAACCACAAGGAGAGTTCCCAAATCTTCGGGTAAGACAGGCCGTGTCGCCGATTGGAGACGTTGGACACGCGAAACGCGCCCACGGGTTGCTCTATTGCGGAATGCGGAATACCGTTTCTGTCAAGAGCGGCCTGCGGGTAAATAATTCCGAAGATCGCACGGCCTCGTCTCAACTGTCATCTCGACCGCTTACCTGTCATCTCGACCGCAGGGAGAGATCTCGAACCACCCCTCGCTCAAATTTTTTTCACTCAGGATTGACGTCTGCGACAGAGATTTCTCCCTTCGGTCGAAATGACAAGTTGTGCGCAAGTTTCAAGCCTTTTGGCGGGGTAAG
>JAACEL010000326.1 GCA_011682535.1 Nitrospiraceae bacterium
GAGTGTATTTCGGCGTTCTCAAATCCCGGCACGTCCTTGCGCAGAAAGCAGAGGAACTCGCGCATCTGGCGCCGGCCCTCGATCTCCGCGTCCGACAACTCCTCGCCGCTCGTCGCGTCTCGCTGGATCACGCGGGTGGTGTTGAAGTGGACCACGTCCGGCTCGCACCAGTGGAAGTAGAGGACGTTTTCCCGTGGGCAGTCGATCTCGCCGCGCCCCTTCGCCGCGTCGTACAAGGCGAACAGATCTTTCCGTTCAGGGATGCGATCGCGATCCACGTGGCTCAACTTGAAGCACAACGTCATCGGTTGTGAGTGTCCCGACGGCCCGCCCTGCTCATACTCGCAGCCTGCCCGCGCTGCCAGGTCGGCGTCCCCTGTACAGTCGATACACACGCGCCCTCGAACCGCCGAGTAGCCCGACTTTGAAAACAGGATCAACGCATCAATCGCTCCGTCGCGCACGAGCACGTCCGTCAGCTCATGGTGATAGAGCAGCTTCACCCCTTCCTCCAGGCACAAGTCTTCCGCCGCCAGCATGGCGATGTCCTTGGAGATGTAGAGATCCTCAGCGGCTGTGGCTTCCTCCGACTGAAGCGTAGCCAGCGGATTTGCGCTTGCGTAATAGCGCTTCATCTGTCGGATCCACTCCAAGTAGACCGGCCGATCGAGACACACCCCACCCACATGATTGCTCATGAACGGATGTACCTCGCCCGCAACCGCCATGCCCCCAAGGAAGCCGTGCCGCTCGACCAGCAACGTGCGCGCACCCATCCGTGCGGCCATCACCGCGGCCCCCAGGCCGCCCGGACCGCCGCCGACCACGACTACATCGGTGTCGTGCGTGAGGGGAACCTCATACGCGAACTTGTAGTCGATGGTTGTCATGAGGTCTCACCGGTTCGTCAAGCGCGGGTTAGGGACTGGTTGCTTGGGCAATCGCGCAGGCAGTGCAGTTCCGTGACGGTTCAGTCGGCGCCTATTCGTCAGGACTGCTCGCAGTCCTGAATATGTCCTCAAGAGCGGAGTCTTTGTGAGAGCCACCGGTTGTAGTCCTCTGCGTAGTCTCCGCAGTGCGCGAAAAGAACCCCGTCGTGGTGTCTGCGGGGAAACCGGAAGAGGATGAAGTACTCTTTCTTGCCGTGCGTGAAGCGGTACCTGTACCCCCCCGCTTTGTTTCTTGCCCAGCGGATTGATCCCTTTGCCCCGGAGCGTCTGCGCCAACGGAAGACCAAGATCCTCAATCTGTTCGAGGAGGCCGGTGATCCATTCAGTCTTCCGCAGAATCTGCCTTGCCAGTGGCTTTCCCTTTTCCTTCCGAAGGTTCCGGTGACTTCTCTCGAACGCCCCCGAGTACTCAGAGTGCACAGACAACCCCTTCCACTAGAGATCAACGCTAACCTTAAGTTCATCAAGTGACAGAGTGGGTTCTTTCTCGGCCGACTCCAATCCTTCCTGCATCTTCTCAGAGAGGAATCTCTCTTCCAGCTCACCCATGAAAGCTAACTCCAGCAGGCGGTTGGGCTGGCAGTCCAGACAAGAGCCAACGGCATAGAGAAGTTTCAAGCTGTTCGCTTTTCTCCCATTCTCAAGTGCCGATATGGTGGATTGTGAGAAGCCACACAGATCGGCCAGTTGTTTCTGGGACATGCTTCTATACTCTCTGATTCTCTTGACGGCGAAGCCGACTCGTTTGCCCAATGTGGCCGCCTCGGCGCCCGCTTTGGAGAAATGCTTGCCATGCTCAAGCGTAGTCACAAGAACCTCTCCTTTCGGAGCACGGGCAACTGGCCTGCGCTCATCGTTCCTCTGTATCGATTATTGCCACCAGTAATATTATGCTTGGCCCGCATAAAGCCTGTCAAGTCGATTGCATGGCGCGTGGCTGTGCTCTTCTCCTAAGAGATTGGGGGGGGAATGATTTGTGGATTCTGGAGCGGCTAGAGGACTAGTCTGAAGGCTGCCGCAGGCCGTGCATCAGTTTGACCAGGTCGTCGCGAATCTGCTCCTCGCTTCGGTCGAGGTGGATAGTGTAGTTTCCACGGATGTCGAACGGGAGGTCGTCGAAACCGTGGGCCATGGTCACGGTGAACTTCTCTTTCGCCAAAGCATAGCCCGCTTCGTAGAACACGTTGCTGTTGTCGGCCTCCGCCAGGAACAGCACGAAGTGAGCCGAGTCAATCCGTTCCATGATCTCCTGAGTCAGCGGCTTCGTCGTCGCGATCTCGTCCATCCGTCTGACCCGGAACCCCGCGTCACTCATCCAAGGGATCAACTTGTCTAGATACCACTGGTTGAGTTTCGTGTTGGAGAACGGCATCGCCACGAAACCATACTGGCGCTCGATCATCTTCTGCGCCTTCCGGAGCAGCGTGCGCTCCATCCATCCCAGGAGATCCCCCTCCGGCTTCAGGAGGAACTCCAGGTCGAGTCCGAAGTTGCGCAGTTTTTCCTTCACGCGGTACTGCGAGATTACCAGCACTGCGTCGGGGCCGAGGATCCTCGACGCGTACTCGGCCAGGAACAACCCACCCAGCGCCGTCTCCTTGTAGTCCATCTTCGCGTCGATGACCACAATGTCGAACAGGCATCGCCTGATGGCGCGCTCAGCCCGGCCCGGCATCGAAACGCATTGGACGCTATGCCCGAGCGTCTTCCCGAGGACATCATGATAGTGGTCGAGAATCTCGTCCTGGTCGTCCACGATCAGGATGTTGAGCTTGGAAAGCCTATTATCCATCCGCGGCGCCCTCCAACGGAATGTGGATCTGTATCCAGGCGCCGCCGGCATCTTCATTCTCAGCCAGGATGAACCCACCCAGCCGTTTCGTGATCTCCTTGATCAGGTACAGTCCATAGCCGCCCTGCCCCAGTTGCTCCGGGAGGCGCAGATTGCCCGACTGGATCCGGGAGAGCGCCTCGGGACTGAACCCAGGGCCATTGTCGGAGCACTCGAAGATGAGGGCCTTCCCATTCTCTTCGCACTTGACGCTCATGCGAATGGCCGCGCCGTCCCGTCCACCACATGCGCGCGTCGCGTTTTGCAGAAGCTCCGTGGCAATTTGGCTGGCCATGCCGACCGGGAATTTGGATGCTTGCTCGGAGAAGGTAGGAGAACACGAGCAAGAATAGTCCGTCTCCCCGTTCTGCCGCCTGAACCGATCCACAATGCTCTGGATGTACGCCGGCGTCAGCCGGCTCTCGCCCGACTCCGGCGTGTAGTACTCTCGCGAGGCCTGCTGGATCAGACGCAACACACGCTCCACGTGCTGAAGCCCCACCTGCATCTTCGCCGCCATACCGCTAACCCGCTCCGAACTCGTCCCGGTCTTGGATTCCTCCAAGAGTTTGGCGGCGTGTTCCTTCAGACCCCACACCGTATTGAACGAGTCGTGGATCAGGCCGCCGACCAGGTACGGATACAGCGCGCCGAACGGGGGCGCGCGCCGGATGATCTGCGGCTCAGTCGAATCATCTTCGAAGGCGTGCGCAATAGCCTCTTTCACCTCCGACACACTGAACGGCTTGAGCAGATAGAAGCGCGCGCCCAAGCGTACCGCCGCGATACACGTATCGAGGGTGGCGTACCCCGTCATGATGCCGCACTGAACGGAGGGGTGGTGCCGGCGGATATGAGAAAGCAGTTCGAGCCCGTCCATCTCCGGCATCATGATGTCGAGCATCGCGACCGCATACGGACGGCTGGCCTTGTCCGCCTCCGCCAGCAGTTCCATGGCCACCAATCCGTTGGGTGCCGTGGACACCTCGTAGCCCTCTTCCTCTAGAATGTCCTGACACAGCTCGCAAATGACTGATTCGTCATCCGTGATCAGAACTCGGGTTGCAGAACTCTCAGGTTTGGACGCCATGGAGCCGATGGTTCTCCTGTCGCCGTTCTCAGACGCCCGGGGGCGCTTGCGTCTCCGCCGCTACTCCAGTTCGCGCACCCACACGTTGCGGAACAAGACCGGGTTACCGTGATCCTGCATCATGATCGGGCCCTTGTCGCCGTGCGGGACGTACTCGCTGATCGAGTGTCCGCCGCGCCAGCCCGTCCCGCCCGACAGTATCGTGTGGTCCTGAATCAGCACGCCGTTCTGGAATACCGTGAACGTCGCACGCTTCACCACCTTGTCCCCCTCGAAGATGGGGCGGTGGAACACGATGTCGTACGTTTGCCACTCGCCCGGCTTGCGGCATGCGTTCACCAACGGCTTGCTACGGCCATACAGCGCCCCGCACTGGCCGTCCGGATAGGTCGTGTTCTCATACGAATCCAGTACTTGCACCTCATACTGGCCCATCAGGAACACACCGCTGTTGCCGCGCCCCTGGCCGTCGCCCTTGACCTTCTCCGGCGTGGCGAATTCGATGTGCAACTGGCATGACCCAAACTCTTGCTTCGACCTGATCATCCCCGAACCCTTCGTCGGCATCATTGCGCCGTCCTTGACCCGCCACTTGGTGGGCCTGTCCGGATTCGTCGAGGTCCAATTGGACAGGTCCGTGCCGTCGAACAGCACAACCGCGTCCGAAGGCGCACGGCCCGGCTGCTCCTGTGTGCTCTCCGTGCCCGGCGTGACCACCCGCGGCTGCGGCTGCTTGGCAGGATCCGTCTCATGCACCATGACGCCGTCGATCGTCATGAACCACACCTTGACGTCCTTGCCCTTGTCGTTTTTATGCATCTCGAACCAGGTCTTGATCTCGGGATCGTCGGCACTGGCAAGCGCGTCGAACGCCAAACCAAGCGCGAACGCAACGAAAACGATAGACAGCATAAACTTGGATTTCATGGTTCTTCCTCCTTCAGGCACAAACCCATGGCAACCCGCCGGTGGGTCAACTCCGCGATTGTAGCGTTTCCTGCCCAGGTTTGCCATGGTTTTCGCGAGATGGATGTGCTGGCGGGAGGTGGCCACCCCGCTAACCGTGCCGTCGCATCGGACGTTACGCCCCACCTGTGCTAACATGGAGTTAGAGATATTGGGATCTCGATAGGAGGCGATACCATGACCGAAGCAATGCGCGACACGCGGTACGTGATTCGCAGGAAGATCTTCAAACTCCTCGGAGCCGCCTTCCACGTTTACGACAGCAACGTGTCGTCCTCTACTCCAAACAGAAGGCCTTCAAACTCAAAGAAGACATCCGTCTGTACACCGGCGAAGACATGCAAACCGAACTCCTCTGCATCCAGGCCCGCAGCATCCTCGACTTCTCCGCCGCCTACGACGTCGTCGATTCGACCACCGGCGAGAAGGCCGGCGCCCTCAAACGTAAAGGCCTCAAGTCCATCTTGCGTGACGCCTGGATCATCATGGATGCCGACGACCGCGAATACGCCCAATGGCGCGCTGCATGTCGTCCAAATGCAGTAGCCAGTCTCTAGGCATACACGACTTCCTTCTCAATGACGGGACGAAGCCGTTCCTTCAGCGTGTCAGCCAGCACCAAGTCCACTGACACTCCGAATCGATCCTCAATTTCGAACTTCAGGTCCATATATCGCTCGAATGTCGGTGCATCCATATGAACGAGCACATCCATATCGCTCGCCTCGGCAGCCTCGTCCCGAGCGACCGACCCGAACAGACCTATCCGGCGTACGCCATAGGCCTCGGCGAGATGATCCGCCGTTTCCCGGAAGAACCTGAGCACGTCTTCTCTGGCAATGTTCACGCTGGACCTCCATTTCGTGCGAAGCGCGGAAGCGCTGTCCCACTTGCGACACATTGTACACCAACGGAGCTGTACAGGAAGATCGCTCTCATGTCCTGCGTTGTCCACAAGCTCGAAGGAGACCCGATATGTCCTGATTCAGAGCCACTTCTCTCATCGGGCTGGGGAGGCCCGTCTCACCAGCAACGAACTGTCGGAAAGTGAGTGGCAGAAAGACCAGCTTGCCACGCTCACTCAGGCTGCGGGAGAAAACACTTCTGTAGCGACTCTGGAAGCCTTCGGAGGTATCCGGATTCACGATGACCACACGAAACAAGTCCTTGTTCTTCCGGAATGCAAGCGAAAGCAAATACTGGAAGAATGTGTC
>JAACEL010000327.1 GCA_011682535.1 Nitrospiraceae bacterium
GGGCGGTCGAGATGACAAGTGGGCGGTCGAGATGACAAGTAGGCGGTCGAGATGACTGGTACCATGATGTCCCGCCTGATGAACCGGATTTCCACACAATCGCCGTTCACAACTCAATCCTGTTTATCCTGTTATCCCGTCAAGAAGTGATTCGGAAGCAAGCCTCCAAGAAAACTGAAGTACGCTCTTTCCGGATGAACCAGGATTATTCTCATGACCCAGGCCCGAATCCGTCCACCGTCTTGCAAACTTTTCCAATGCCGCCTAGAATGGCCTCGATGCGGGTAGGCCATGTGGACAGCGCGGAGACTCCGAACCATGCAGCGATCGGTTATTGCGAGCAGTGCCTGGATGTTGTGTCTTCTTCTTGCCGTGGTGGTGGGGAGGAGCCTGCCGGCGGGTGCGATAGAGTTGGATGAGCGCCCGGCACGGGTCGGGGAATGGGGCTATCGCCCCGACGGTACGGAAGTCGGGTTGAACCCGCCGGGCTTCACGTGGCGACCGGCGAAAGGGGCCAGTTCATATACGCTTCAAGTGGCGCGCGATCGGGCCTTCATGGACATCGCCTACGTGCGCGACGACCTACTCTGGTCGGCCCACTGCCCCTCAACTCCGTTGCCCGAGGGCGCCTTGTATTGGCGGTATGCGGCCGTCGGCAAGAACGGCCGGCAATCGCCCTGGAGCCAGACGCGCACTTTCAGCATCGCGGCGGACGCCGTGACGTTTCCGTTGCCAACGCGTGAGGAACTGGCGGCGCGGATGCCCAAGGAGCACCCGCGTTTGTTCTTCCGCCCGGAAGACGTGGCGGAGTTCCGCGAGTTGGCTTCCGGTCCGCTGGCGGTGCAGGCCGCGGACGTCATCAAGCAGGCCGACAGACTGCTGGCATCTCCTCCGGACACGACGGAGCCGCCGAAGTATCCGAAGGAGGTCACGCGTAAGAAGACGCCGGATAAGTGGCGGAGGATCTGGTGGGGAAACCGAGGGCGGGTGATCGCGGTGGCCGACGGCGCGGCGACGCTGGGTTTTGCCTATCGCCTGACGGGTGATGAGCGCTACGGTAAGGCGGCCCGGGATTTGTTGGTGGCGATGACGGCGTGGGATACGGAGGGATCGACCAACTATCGCTACAACGATGAGGCCGCGATGCCCGCGCTGTACATGCCGTCGCGGGCGTATTCGTGGGCGTACCCTCTGTTGAGCGCCAAAGACCGCGCGGCGATTGTGAAGATGATGCGCAAGCGGGGCCGGCAGTGTTATCTCCACCTCACCCACCGGAACCACCTCTGGCAACCGTTCGCCAGCCACAGCAATCGCGCCTGGCATTTCCTGGGCGAGGTGGCCATCGCGTTTTACGACGAAATTCCCGAGGCCCCGGAGTGGCTCGACTACGCCATGACGATCCTCTACACGGCCTATCCGGTCTGGGGCGACTCGGATGGGGGCTGGCATGAGGGCACGGCCTATTGGAGCAGCTACATTGGGCGGTTTATGTATTGGGCGTACGCGATCGACGCGGCGTTCGACATCGACGTCTTCGAGCGTCCCTTCTTCCGCAGACTGGGGTATTACGGCATGTACCTGCTGCCGCCGGGTTCAAAGACCGGCGGATTCGGCGACCAGGCGATTCTGGCGAAGTCGTCCAGCATCGCGCGGCTGTTGGCCGTGCTGGCTTCGGGCGCGCAGAACGCGCACTGGAAGTGGTACGCCGACACGTGCGGTGCGAACGTGGGCGGCGGTTACCTCGGGTTCATCTACGCAGCCAACGCCGTCGGTCTGGAAGGCGCGCCTCCCACCGATCTTCCTACGTCAACCTGTTTCAAGGGCGTCGGCATCGCCGTACTCAACAGCAATCTGATGGATGCGTCGAACAACGTGCAGATACACTTCAAAAGCAGTCCCATGGGGCGCCAAAGCCATGGCTACAATGCCAACAATGCCTTTCTGCTGACGCTGGGCGGCCAGCGGGCGTTCATCCGATCCGGTAAGCGAGACCTGCACGGAAGTCCCCACCACCGCAAGTGGATGTGGGAGACGAAGTCGGACAACGCCATCCTCGTCAATGGGGTCGGGCAAGTACCCCATGTGTCTTCCGCCACGGGGGAGATCGTGCACTTCGCCACGTCGGATACTGTGGACGTAGTGGTGGGCGAAGCGGCGGCGTCGTACGAAAACCTCGACCGCTGGACACGGCGTATCGTGTTCTTCAAACCCTACGCGATTTTGATTCACGACTTGCTGGAGGCGAAGGAGCCGTCTACGTTCGAGTGGTTGCTGCACGCTATCAACACGCCGTTTGAGATCGATGGACAACGGCTGGAATGGAATGGAACCCCGGGCAAGATTTCGGTGGAATTCCTGGAACCGCAGGGCCTGAAGATCGACCAGACGGACAAACACGATGTGCCGATGGCGGATTGGGCGAAGGTGAAGTGGGATGAATGGCACCTGTGCGCCCAGGCCGCGGAGAAAGTGAAACAGCGTGAGTTCCTCACGCTGCTGGTCGTGAACGACGCCGCGGTGGAGGCGGCGCACAAAACGAAAGGCGATACGACTGAAGTCGTGCTGACGCTGCCAGACGGCGAGGCCACGGTCCGTCTGGGGCGGAAAACCTTCGCCGTACGTGCGCCAGGCTTCGATCGGACTTTCTGAAACAATCAAGGGTGAGGGCCATGCATCGAAGAGCATTCCTTCAACGCAGTCTGGGCGCGTTGGCCGGAGCGGCGGCGCTGGGTTCGGTGTCGTTCGCGCAGGCGGCGCGACGCCCTAATTTCGTTTTCTTTCTGGTGGACGACTTGGGCTGGACGGACCTGGGGTGTTTCGGCAGTTCGTTCTATGAGACCCCGAACGTCGATCGATTGGCGGCGCAGGGCGTGAAGTTCACCAACGCGTATGCGGCGTGTCCGGTGTGCAGTCCGACCCGCGCCAGCATCATGGCGGGCAAGTATCCGGCGCGCATGAACACGACGGACTATTTCGGCGCACCGCAGCCGTACCGCATGGGGAAACACTGGACACGCGACAAACCGCTGTTGCCCGCCGCATATGAGGAACAGTTGCCGCATGAGGAAGTGACGATCGCCGAGGCGTTGAAGGAATCGGGCTATGCCACATTCTTCGCCGGGAAGTGGCATCTGGGCGGCGAGGGGTTCTGGCCGGAATCGCAGGGTTTCGACGTGAACAAGGGCGGCTGGACGCGCGGCGGCCCGTATGGCGGCAAGAAGTACTTCTCGCCTTACGGCAACCCGCGCCTGGAGGATGGGCCGGAGGGCGAACACCTGCCCGACCGTCTCGCGACGGAAGCGGCGAAGTTCATTGCCTCTCACAAGGATCGGCCTTTCCTGACCTACGTCTCGTTCTATTCCGTTCACACGCCGCTGATCGCGCGCAAGGATTTGCAGAGGAAGTACAGGGAGAAAGGCCGGGGTATCGAGAACGAATGGCGCGAGATTGGCGATCGCAGATGGCGCGCGGTGCAGAACCACGCCGTGTACGGCGGGATGGTCGAGGCCATGGACCAAGCGGTCGGCAAGGTGCTGGCCGCGTTGGAGACCGAAGGCGTTGCCGGCAACACCATCGTGATCTTCATGTCCGACAACGGCGGGCTTTCCACTTCGGAGGGGCATCCGACCACCAACCTGCCGCTACGCGCGGGGAAGGGCTGGATGTACGAGGGCGGCATCCGCGAACCGATGATCGTGAAATGGCCCGGCGTGTCCGAAGCGGGAACCACGTGCGAAACGCCGGTGATCAGCACGGATTTCTATCCCACGATGCTGGACATGGCGGGGCTGCCCCCGCGGCCCGAACAGCATGTGGACGGTGTCAGTTTCGCGCCTCTATTCAAGGGCGGCGCGTTGGCGGAACGCGCGTTGTTCTGGCACTATCCCCACTATGGCAACCAGGGGGGAAGTCCTTCGGCCGCGGTACGGCTGGGCGATTGGAAACTGATCGAGTTTTTCGAAGATAAACACGTGGAACTCTACAACCTGGCGGACGACATCGGCGAGGAACGCGACTTGGCAGAAGGAATGCCCGGCAAGATCAAGGCGCTTGCCAGCATGCTCCATGCGTGGCAGAAAGACGTTGACGCACGTTTTCCCACGCCGAATCCCAAGGCAAGGGAACTGTGATTCCTCCTTGTGGGATGGGTTGGGCGCGCTTGGGCGACGGCGACCACGCCCACAAGATCCTCCGGACGCTCCTGAAACCCGGGCCACCAAGGGCGCCGTCATGGAAGGCGGTGGCGGACTCTACAGCAACCTGCTCGATGCGCACCCACCGTTCCAATTGGACGGCAACATGGGCGCGACGTCGGGCGTCGCCGAGATGTTGCTGCAAAGTCACGCCGGGGAGGTCGAGTTGCTGCCCGCGTTGCCGGGGGCGTGGCCCGATGGGTCCGTCCAGGGGCTGCCCGCGCGCGGCGGGTTCGTGGTCGATTTGAGGTGGACGGACGGGAAATTGACCGAAGCAGTCGTCCGTGCGCGAACCAATGGCGTGTGCAAGCTGCGGTACACGGGCGGGGCTTTGGCGGTCCAAGGCGTCGAGACGCTTGATAGCTCTGAGGATATGCTGCGCGTCGCGATGAAGGCGGGGCAGATGATAACGGTAACCGCGGGGTAAGGGGACGCCCCGCGCCGTCGGCGATAGACGTCAGTCGGCTGGCGCGAAGTGGTCGAAGCCGCCGCGGTCGATAGGATCACCGGCGACGCGGACGTCTTGCCATTGGTTGGTGAAGGAACCGATGACCGTGATGTCGGTGCGGAACTCGCGGCGGAACAGGGCGAGGGTGGCTTCGGGGTCGGCGCCGTCGACGGCGAACAGCAGTTCGTAGTCCTCGCCGCCCGTCAGGGCGAGCGCAAGCGGGTCGAGGCCGTGGGCGGCGCAGTAGTCACTCAGCGCAGAGTCGATGAGCACGGACTCGGGGTCAATGTCGATGCCAAGTCCAGCGGCTTTGGACAGGTGGCCCGCGTCTTGGACCACACCGTCGCTGACGTCGAGCATGGCGTGGACGTTGGAGCAAGCGCAGAGCCATTGGCCTTCGGCGATGCGCGGGCAGGGATGTTCATGGGCGCGAATGAGTTCGGGTGCGGTTTGTTTTCTGGTGAGCGCGTCGAGGCCGCCGGCCGACGTGCCCGGGCGTCCGGTGACGGCCAGTTTGTCGCCCACCTGAGCCCCGCGGCGCAGGAGATAGCGTTCGCCGACGACGTCTCCGATGACCGTGACGTCGATGGTGAGGCGGTCGGCCGAGCGGGTGGTGTCGCCGCCAACGATGACGGCCCCGGCTTGGAGCACGGCGTCCGACAGGCCGCGGTACAGATCTTCGACGTGGGTCACGTCGCAGTCGCCGGGGCAAGCCAGGGCAATGAGGCAGAAGCTAGGTGCGCCGCCCATGGCGGCGATGTCGCTGAGGCCTGAAGCGGCCGCCCGCCAGCCGATGACTTCGGGCGACATGGTCTCGCGGCTGAAATGGACGCCTTCGACGGAGAGGTCGCAGGAGACGAGCAACGTGCGATCGAACACGCGCAGCACGGCGCAGTCGTCACCGATGCCTTCGAGCACGGCGGGAGCCGTGGGCAATACGGCGGCCAATCGCTCGATGAGTCCGAATTCGCCGATCTCGTTGATTGTGGTCATAAGTCAAGACCCCTGTTCCAGAAGACGCCATGCGGCGGGCAGTCGTTCGAGCACATCGGACGCCACCATGCCGCGTTGGGTCAATGCTTCGGCGGCCAGGTCGCCCGCCAAACCGTGTACGTAGACGCCCAGCGCGGCCGCGTCGTGCACCGCCATTCCCTGTGCCATCAACCCGCCGGTGAGTCCGGACAACACGTCGCCCGTTCCCCCGCTCGCGAGGCCTGCGTTGCCGGTAGTGTTAATCCACGGTTCGACGCCGGGAGACGCCACGATGGTGCCCACGCCCTTCAGCACGACGGTGCAGGCGTAGCGCTCGGCAAAGCCTTGGGCCACCGCTTCGCGGCCGGCCTGGATCTCGGCCGTCGAACGCCCGGTCAGCCGCGCCATCTCGCCGGGATGGGGCGTAATCACGCGCG
>JAACEL010000045.1 GCA_011682535.1 Nitrospiraceae bacterium
TTGTCGTGGAGTTACCCCAACCCGTGGCGCTTGTCCCGCTCTGTCCGGCCGCCGCTGACGACTGCACTCATTATACCCCGTCTCTTCTCAGGTGGATAGCGGAATCGATACACATCGGAGGGTGCGCGAGGAGAATTGTTGCCATTTTCAGCACAGTAGGTATAAGATCTAGCTAGTAGTTCCCATGTAAGTAATAGAGGGACACGTTTGCCCGTCCATTGAAAGGAGGCGGGCAAGCACACGACAACGAGGAGAAAGGAGCATCAGATGCATCATGATCAAGCGAAGACGCTAACGTAGTCGAACGGATACGCCCCACACAGACACGTGTCATGGGCACATTCCCGATCCGCCCAAACGTGTCTGCCGCCCACCACCGGCATGGCGCTTCCGCTTCGACTGGCACACGTCACCCCGATGCCAATCTCAAGAGGAAGAGGGCCATGCAATCCCAAGCTAACGATCTACCATTGGACGATTTCCTGGCGATATACCAGGAGCTTCACAAACGCTACGACCGCCACGAGAACGCCCGTGCGCTGCTCAATGACGTAGCCGCCGAACTCCTTTCTACACTCCAGCGCAAAGGTGAAGCCGGCGCCGACGCCGATCCCAGAAAGTACTTCCTCTGGCTGTTGGGCGTGAAGGGCTTCTACACACGCCGGTTTCTCTGGCGCGATGTAGACCGCCCGCTGCACCAGTGCAATTACCAGCCCGTGAAGGATCTTCCGCTGGACGAGTTCGACCATGCCGCGGACGCGCGTTTCTCCGTGGACCCTCGGAACAAGGTCACGGCCGGTATCCTGGTCGCGCAGGCCATGGAGCAGCTCACGGAAAAGGAGTGTGACCTTCTGGAACAGCGCCTGATCGCCGGATATACGCTGCAGGAAATCGCCACGGAGGACAATGTAACCCCACAGGCCATCAAGAAACGTCTGGATCGAATCTATGCGCTCATGCGCGAACGGCTCAGTCGCGACGAGGAACAGGCAGGCGAGATGAAGGCCGGCTAACGAACGCCGATGGCAATTCGGCATGCCAGGTCCTTTGGGCGGGGTTAGTCCATTTCGAGTAATCGCTTCACTGCAAGCGGCGGTGTCCAAGGTGTATACTCCCGTCGGACCAACGCCGCCGCACCTACGTATGAAACAGGAAGCGCATGGACAGGCCTCTCGAAGAACAAGCCAAGAACGTCATCCTCGACTGCATCGCCGACGGTGTGTTCACCATCGGCGAAGACTGGCGGATCACGACGTTCAACCAAGCCGCAGAACGGATAACCGGCGTTCCGCGCAGCGAGGCCGTCGGCCAGCGCTGCTGCGACGTATTCCGCTCAAGCATCTGCGAGAACCAGTGCGCGTTGGCCGAGACCATGCGCACGCACCGGCCAATCGTCAACCGTGCGATCTACATCGTGGACGTCCACGGCGAGCGCGTGCCCATCAGCATCTCAACGGCGATTCTCAAAGACGCCAAGGGCAACGTCATCGGTGGAGTGGAGACCTTCCGCGACCTCAGTATGGTCGAGGAACTCCGGAAAGAGCTTCAGGACAAGTACACCTTCGCCGACATCATCGGCCGTAGCCACGCGATGCGGGCCTTGTTCGACATGCTGCCCCAACTCGCCGAGAGCGACACCACGGCGTTGATCGAGGGCCCCAGCGGCACGGGTAAGGAGTTGTTCGCCCGGGCAATCCACAACCTCTCCGCCCGGCGCGACGACCCGTTTGTGGCCATCAACTGCGGGGCACTGCCCGACACCTTGCTGGAATCGGAGTTGTTCGGCCACAAGGCGGGCGCCTTCACCGACGCCCGCCAAGACAAACCCGGTCGCTTCGCACTGGCCGAGGGCGGCACGATCTTTCTCGATGAAATCGGCGACGTCTCGCCCGCCATGCAGATGCGTCTATTGCGCGTGCTCCAGGAACGTGTAGTCGAACCCCTCGGCGGCATCGCACCGCTCCCCGTCAACGTGCGCGTGATCGCCGCAACCAACAAGAGGCTCGATAAGCTCGTGCGTAAAGGCGTCTTCCGAGAGGATCTCTATTACCGGATCAACGTCGTTCGTGTGGCCCTCCCCCCCCTTCGCGACCGCCGCGAGGACATTCCCCTGCTCGCCGACCACTTCGTAGCCAAGCTCCGGCTCCGCCAAAACAAGGACATCTCCGGCCTATCCGAGCAGGCGCTGGCGTGCCTTCTGGACCACGACTATCCTGGCAACGTGCGCGAACTGGAAAACGCCATCGAGCATGCCTTCGTGTTGTGCCGTGGCGGACTCATCGAACCCGCCCACCTTCCACCCACGTTCCTAAGCGGCGACGGCATACCACGACCATTGCGCCAACCGGGCATGTCACTCCGATCCCTTGAGCGCGTGCATATAGAGGATGCCATCCGGCGTAGCGGCGGCAACCGCAAGGCAGCCGCCAAAGAACTGGGGATCAACCCCAGCACCCTCTTCCGCAAGGTCAAATCCCTGGAAATCGACCTCCCCGCCACGGACGGACGGAGTCGATCGGACCCCTAGTCAGAATGTTCAAGTTATTCCGACTAGGTTCATTGCAGAATGCAATTCTGCATGCCCTTAGACGCACGCATTCCGCAATCCCACCTGCATCCTCCTTCACTCTCGCCTTAACCCATAACTTATTTCGGTTAAATGGCTTGCAGACTTCACACCAACTCAAGGCAGACTTGGCCTGGGTCTTGCTCTAAGAAGGCATGCTAGTTGCCATGCCTAAATCGAATGACTGGATTTCGCCCGTGCTGGATGTCGCAGGGAAACTCCTTCTCGTTGATTGCGACGGAGACCAGCCGGGCAAGGAATGGGTGGAATCGATCAGCGAAATGGAATTGGCCCCCCGTGCAATGCGAATCGCCTCTCTAGGGGTCGACGTACTCATCTGCGGCGCGGTCTCGCGGCCGTTGGAATCGATCCTCTTGTCGAACGGTGTACGGGTACTCCCTGAAGTCTGCGGTCCCGTTCAAGACGTGCTCCGTGCCTATCTATCCGGTCAACTCGACGACCGGGCATTCCGCATGCCGGGTTGCTGCGGGCACACCCGCGAAGGGCGTGGTCCAGGACGGCGGGGACGTCGCCACGGGCGGGGCAGACCATGCCAAGCCATTGAGGAGAGCAAACCATGAAGATAGCTATTACGGCACAAGGGACCGAACTCACCAGTCCGGTCGATCCTCGGTTCGGCCGCGCGAAGAACTTCGTCGTGGTCGATACAGATAGCGGTGACTACACCGCCCATGACAACACACAGAATCTCAACGCTGCGCAAGGCGCCGGCATTCAGGCCGCACGCAACGTCGTCGACAGTGGCGCGGAGGCGGTGCTGACTGGGAATGTCGGTCCCAAGGCTTTCGCGGCCCTTCAGACGGGGAACGTGCAAATCTGCATCGGCGCCTCGGGAACGGTGAGCGAAGCTCTTGAAGCCTACCAGAACGGCACGCTTCAAGCCTGCGAACAACCCAATGTGGACAGCCACTGGCTGTAAGGAGTCCGAAAATGCCAAGAAAAGACGGTACAGGTCCCACAGGCAAAGGCGCTGGCACGGGACGCCGCCAGGGTCCGTGCGGGAGCGAACGTTCCCCTGAGGAGGAGCAAGCCCCGAATCGCCAGCCGTGGCAGGGCGCGGGACGCGGTCTGGGTCAAGGCCGCGGACAACAACGACGCGCAGGAATCTGCAAGAAACGAACCGGCGCGCAAAGGCGCGCCTAGAAAGGAGCATCACAATGCCAGGAGAAGATAGAACAGGTCCGTGGGGTGAAGGCCCCATGACAGGACGTGCCGCGGGTTTATGCACCGGCAACGATATGCCCGGCTCTGCCAACCCCCAACGGGCTCGGGCCTTCGGCCGCGGTATGGGGTTCGGCAGAGGCCGCCGGGGGCGGCGCAACCAGTTCAACGCGACCGGACTCACCGGTTGGCAGCGGGCAAGACAGCAGGAAACCGAGTCCGTGCCTCAGACACAGGACACTTCGCAATTGTCTGCTGTCCGAGAACAGATCGGCACGGTTCAAGAGGTGCTGGCTTCGTTGAACGAACGCCTCGCACAACTGGAGAGCAGGTCCGGTCAGTAATGTGATTTTTGAAGTGCCTGGCGGCGGTGGGCCCACGTGGACCACAGCCGCCGCACCAACGGAGGAATCGGCCCGGTGCGGATAGCAGTAGCGAGCGGCAAAGGCGGAACGGGCAAGACCACCATCGCGGTCAACTTGGCCACGATTGCGTGCAGGCATGGCGGGCGCGTGGCATACGTGGATTGTGACGTGGAAGAACCCAACGGGCATGTTTTCCTGAAGCCCGAATTCTCCACGGCCAACGCCGTTGGCGTACCCACGCCCCAGGTTGACGCCGACCGTTGCACGCTCTGCGGTGCGTGCGGCGACATCTGCCGGTTCAGTGCGATTGTCTGCATCGGAACGCAGGTGTTCGTTTCCCCCGAACTGTGCCACGGCTGCGGCGGCTGTGCACTGGTGTGCCCTTCCGAGGCAATCAGCGAGGTCGAACGCCACATGGGCACCGTACAAATCGGACGCGCGGGAGCGTTGGACTTCGTGCAGGGCACGCTCAACGTTGGCGAAGCGATGAGCCCCCCGGTAATACGCGCGGCCAAGCAGGCCGCCCCGGAATCGGCTCTCGTCATCCTGGACGCCCCGCCCGGCACGTCTTGTCCGGTCATCACGTCCATACGCGACGCGGATTACGTGGTCATGGTCACCGAGCCAACCCCCTTCGGATTGAATGACCTGAAACTGGCGGTGGACATAGTGCGCGAACTGGCGTTGCCGTTTGGCGTGGTGGTCAACCGCGCCGGTGTCGGTGACGACCGGGTCGAGCACTACTGCCGCGCCGAGAGCATCCCCATCTTGGCGGAGATTCCCGACGATGAGCGTATCGCGAGGGCCTACTCGCGCGGCGCACTGGTCTGTGACGCGTTGCCGGAGTATACCGCGCTGTTTGAGGATTTGCTGAAATCGATTCAGTCCCGGGCGTCGTGTAGAGGCGAGGCCCTTCCCCCGAAGGACGAGGAAACCTGCGCATGCCTTGGATAAACGCGGAACGGTGCAACGGATGTGGACTGTGCGTACGCGCGTGTCCCGTCTACGCGGTCCGGCTGGAGGCCACAGCCACTACGCCGAGGGCCTTCATCGACCGGAGCGCGTGCGTACTATGCGACGCCTGCCGGGACGTGTGTCCGGAACGCGCCGTACGAAGCGACCGCGAACAGGTGCCGGAGGCCGTAGCGGCCAACATGGCGATGGCCTACGACTACGTCAGCCGCTACGAGACCTTTGTCGAGCAAAAGGGTCAGCTCGCCCGGACGCTGCAGCACTTCCGTGTGCGTTTGGCGGTGGCCGAGCGCACCATCCGGCAACTGGAGGCGCTCGGTGACCGGCCCGTTCCCGAGCTACGCGCGCTGCTGGAAGAAGACGCCTCCACTTCCCATTCCAGGGCCAACTAGCCCGGGTATCTCACCGGGTTTCGTTGCGAGCGTGCGAAGATTGCGTCAGGTCAGGTGCTTGACGCAGGCCGCCGGGCGACAACGTGTTGGGACACGTCGAGGTCGGCGGGCAAGACAAGTGCCTGAGATGGCGTGAGATTTACATGCGCAGCAGAAAGCCGGTGAGATATCCGGGCTAGAAAGCAGGTAACGTATCGTGACGGTTGAGCTTGTTGTCATCAGTGGAAAAGGCGGCACCGGGAAGACCTCGCTGGTTGCGTCGCTTGCGGCATTGGCGGAGGACGTGGTCTTGGCGGACTGCGACGTCGACGCCGCCGACCTGCATCTGATCCTTTCCCCCGCCATTCGCGAGCGCGGCGATTTCTCCGGCGGATCGGTCGCGCGCGTCAACCCAGAGGCGTGCTACGCGTGCGGCCGCTGCATTGAAGTGTGCCGCTTCGAGGCCATTTCACCGCAGGGCCCGCCCAACTCGATTGTAGAGAGCACCTACACGGTCGACCCAGTCGCCTGCGAAGGGTGTGGCGTCTGCGAACGGTTCTGTCCTGGAAACGCCATCGAGTTTGGCCCGGTCGTGAACGGCGAATGGTTCACCTCCGACACCCGGATGGGGCCGATGGCCCACGCGAAGCTGGGAATCGCGGAGGACAACTCCGGGAAACTGGTCACGCTCGTACGGGACAATGCCAAGCGGTTGGCCAAAGCGCACAACCTGCCACTGATCATTATCGACGGTTCCCCCGGCATCGGCTGTCCCGTGATCGCGTCGATCACGGGTGCGGACTGGGTGTTGGTCGTGACGGAGCCCACACTCTGCGGGGCCCACGACCTCGAACGCGTCTTGACGCTGACCCGCCATTTCAAGCTTTCCACGGCGCTGTGCGTGAACAAATGGGATCTTAATCCCGCCATGGCGGAGGAGATCGAGTCCAAGGCGCGTGCGGCTGGAGCGAAGGTTCTGGGCAGAGTCAGCTATGATCGGGCGGTAACCCTCGCGCAAGTGAACCGAAAGGCTGTTGTGGAATGTGGCGAGAGCCGCATTGCCAGCGAAATCAAGGAAGTATGGGAGAACCTATGCAAGAGCATCCAGTAGACAACGCCCAGAACCAAGGCGAATCCAGTTGCGCCCCCAACGACTGCGAGAGTTGTTCGAGCACCTGCTCGGCCCGGTCCGCGCGTCCAGATGAGACCGCACAGCAGTTCAAGGACCGCCAGGCCCTCCAGAAACGCATGTGCCGGGTGAAACACAAGATTCTCGTGCTTTCGGGCAAGGGCGGCGTCGGAAAGAGCACCGTCGCTGTCAATTTGGCCATTTCATTGGCCCTTTCTGGCAAGCGCGTGGGACTCATGGACGCGGACGTCCACGGTCCCAGCGTGCCCCGCATGTTGGGTGTCGAAGGCCATCCCGTCGAGATCGTCGACAACGCCATCATCCCCGTCCGCGCCGGAAGCATCTCCGTCATGTCGGTCGGGTTTCTCTTGCGCGACCAGGACGACGCCGTCATCTGGCGTGGGCCCATGAAGGCCGGTGTAATCCAGCAGTTCCTCAAAGACGTCGAATGGGGCGACCTCGACTGCCTCGTCATCGACTCCCCTCCCGGTACCGGAGACGAACCGCTGTCGGTATGCCAGTTTCTGGAAAACCCCGACGGAGCCGTCATCGTCACCACACCCCAGGCCGTCGCCACGTCCGACGTGCGCAAGTCACTCAACTTCTGCAGGCAACTCCAGTTACCTGTGCTCGGAGTGATCGAGAACATGAGCGGTTTTGTCTGCCCCAAGTGCGGCGAAGTCACCCAGATTTTCCAGTCGGGCGGCGGCGAGACCATGGCCGAAGAAATGCACGTGCCGTTCCTCGGCCGGATCCCGATCGACCCGCTCGTGGGCATCGCCTGCGACGACGGCGCGCCCTACGTCAAGAGACACCCTGAAAGCGAAATCGCGAAGAGTTTTGCGGGCATCGGCGCTCGCCTCATTCCCAACGAACAAGGCCCCGCCTCCAATACGGGGCCATCAGAGAAGACCCACTCAGAAAAGGATAGCCCTATGCGCATCGCCATCCCCCTGGCCAACGGAAATCTTTCCATGCACTTTGGACACTGCGAGGAGTTCATCCTCATGGAGGTGAATCAGGAAACTAAGGAGATCGTCTCTACCTCCACGCACGTGCCGCCGCCCCATGAACCCGGCGTACTCCCGAAATGGCTGCACGAACTGGGCGCTAACGTCATCATCGCAGGCGGCATGGGACAACGTGCCCAGCAGTTGTTTGTCGAGAACGAGATCCAGGTCATCGTGGGGGCTCCCGCAGCAACGCCCAAGGAACTCGCCGGCGCTTTTCTTGCGGGTACCCTCCAAACGGGAGCCAACGTCTGTGACCACTGAGCCCACGCGGGTGGTTACACTCGTTGACAATGCGGTGGGCGCACGTGGAACGCTGGCCGAACACGGCCTTTCGTTCTGGATTGAGCGCGGCGCCCACCGCATCCTCTTCGATACCGGCGCCGGAACCGTGCTCGCCCACAACGCCGACATGCTCGGCGTCGACCTGCGCGAGACCGACGCCATCGTGCTCAGTCATGGACACTACGACCACACCGGCGGTTTGCCGACGGCGATGGAGGCCGTTGACTCTCCCAAGGTCTTCTTCCATCCGGACGCCTTGCGAGTGAAATACGCTCGCGACACCGACGGCACGGCGCGCGACATCGGTGTTCGTGCCGAGAGCGGTTCCAGTCTGGCGCAACAAGGCGTGGTACGGACCCATACGCACGTCATGACCGAGATCGTGCCCGGTGTGTTCGTGACGGGGCAGATCCCGCGTGTAACGGACTTCGAGGACACGGGCGGCCCCTTCTACCTCGACAGACAGTGCCAACACCCCGACCCCCTCTTCGACGATCAAGCGCTGTTCTTCGAATCGAGCCACGGCACCATCGTAGTGCTTGGCTGCGCCCACAGCGGCGGCGTCAACACCTTGCGCCATGTACATGAGCGCACCGGCGGCCGGCATATCCACGCCGTTATCGGCGGCACCCATCTCCTCACCGCCAACGCGGAACGGGTAGACCGGACGATTGAAGCGTTGCGGGAGTTCGGCGTCGATCACCTTGCCCCCTGCCACTGTACCGGCACGCCCGCCACCGCGGCCCTCTGGAACGCCTTCCCGGGCAAGTGCGCCGCCGCCGCCACAGGAGCCATCCAGCAATTCTGCTAAGCGCGCAACTGGGGTTCCGCGCCAAGCAGAAGACACAGCAGCTCCCGGCCGCGGTGGGTGAAGGTGGCCCGCACTGAGCACAAGGCCGACAGGAAGACGTTGACAAAAGTTGACGTTCCGCCGAACGAGCTGGCACTGAGACATTGAGAAAACTTGAGGTTCTCTCGGTCGGCCTGGCGTGCTGAACCCTCCCCGTCAACAGTCCAGGTACCCCCTGATCTCCCCCCAACTGACATTTTCGATCTCTCGCCTGATTGGAATCAACCGTCCCCTTTCTATGAGGCCAGGCCAAGCCCTACGAATCGCGCCTCGGGCTGCTGGTCCTGGCGTGAGACCAGAATCCTCGCTCAGATTGGGCTCGATGACGACGAGCCTGCGCTTCTCCGGTGCCCAGACCCACTCAAGAAGCCTTGTGTTGATTCCCTTGTCGCCAAACCCGTATCCCGCGACGACGACGGCTTTCGTGTCGCGAAGGCTTTGATAGAAGCGAAGGTGGAGTTCCATGAAAATACTCGTCAAGTACGACATCGACTTGTTGAACGTGCCGATGAGCATCCGTGGTAAGGGACTAACAAGGCGCTGAGACTCTCCGTTGGGCGCCTTCGTGCGCTCGATGTCAGACCCTATTGACATGCCGATGCGGCTACGGCCTTCGCCCGGCCTGAATGCAAACCAGTTAATCGAACCGTGCAGCTTGAAGAGGCGTATCCTCGAGCCTTCCGCGTCGAACAGGCTCGGGGTCCAGTACCTCACGTCATAGACGGGGTCACCGAAGCCATCAACGTAAGGGAATTTGTGAGCGTGGCAGAACTGCTCGAACACATGGTCATGGTTTAGCGTGAAGACATCGATATTGCTGACAGTGGGCTCAACGTGGATCTCCTGAAACAAGCGAAGGGCGTTCAGTTCATCCGGTTGGCATTGACGACCGAGCATCTCCCTCACGATGCCCGCAATGTAGTTGCACGTTTCTTCGCTGAAGCCACACAAGGACCTCTCAAAGGAAGGCTGTTCAAGAAGGATCTTATACTTGTCCAGAGCCTCAATCTTGTCCAACAGGGGCTCGATCGCAGGATTCTCGTGGTCTCCGATCTCACTGTCTCTGATTTGTGCCGCCACATAGTACAGGTCCTCGTAGTTCGTCTCGTGCCTTCCAAAGGCCCCCTGCGGCCGCTGGATGCTCTGCTCCGTGCTTCCCGTACTGTAGAAAGCGTCGCACTCAGCCTTCAGAATATTGAGGAAAACCCGTACACGGGGAACGGACGTTCTGTCCAAAGGGGGCCCGGAGTAGTAGACCCCACTCGAGTGTCGCGTGATTCCCTCGCCACTCAGCACCTTCTCCGTTATCTGGGACGTTCCAGGCATCCCTGCCGGAATGGAGATCCCGGCTCCGAAAAGGAAAGCGAGTTTCAATGTTCTTCCTCCTCACCCTATCAAGGGGGGCAGCTACAACAAGGGCCAACACGAGTAGAACCATCGCAAGAAACCTGAGCATGTCCACGGAAAACCGGCCTCGGGAACGAGCCCCAACGGGGTGACAGCAACGCGAGGTGAGTGAAACCACTGCCACGCCGTTGGGGCTGAAGACGGGTGGAACACTGCCGCCCGGGAGGGGCTGGAACCGCCCCGGCGAGGATGGCTGGAAAAACGGAAGGGGATCATCCCCTGGCAAGATGCAGAACGGCCCTGGGGGCTGCTCTGCAACCCTCAGGGCCTCAATGTCTTAAATGGTGGAGGTGAGGGGAATCGAACCCCTGACCTCTGCGTTGCGAACGCAGCGCTCTCCCATCTGAGCTACACCCCCATCGACCCCCAAACTATACCGTAATACCGGCACGCAAGTCAACGGCGAGTTCGAGGACATGCTCCACGCGGCAAAGCCGCGACTACGTGTCCCGCGAAAACTTCGGCGCTGTGAAAACTTGACACCGGGCGCCTGAGTATTACATACTGCACGTCCGTAATACCCGCGTTTCCAAACGATATCCGCAGGAGAAGGTACTGAATGAACGCAGAAATCTTGACTTTGACCGGTACAGCGGCCTTCATCGGCCTCACGCACACCCTGATTGGCCCCGACCATTACGTCCCCTTTATCGTAATGTCCCAAGCCCGCCGATGGTCGACCCTCAAGACGGCTTTAATCACCTTCGTCTGCGGGGTCGGCCACGTGGCCAGTTCGGTCTTACTCGGCTTCCTCGGGATCGCGCTGGGTACCTTCGTCGGCAAGCTCGAAGCGTTCGAGTCGGTCCGGGGAAACCTGGCGGGCTGGGCGTTGTTGGGCTTCGGACTGGCCTACTTCGTGTGGGGCTTGCATCGGGCCTGGCGCAACAAGCCTCATACCCACAGCCATACCCACAGCGCCAGTCTTGAGCATCAGCACGAGCATACCCACCACGACGATCACACCCACGTGCATGACCGCGAAACACGGGCTGACATTACACCCTGGATTCTGTTTACAGTGTTCGTATTCGGTCCGTGCGAACCTCTTATCCCCCTGGTGATGTACCCCGCCGCCGAGCACAATATGTGGGGCGTGTTCCTCGTTACGGCAGTCTTTGCAACGGTCACAATCGGGTGTATGCTGTGCGTGGTGCTCGCCGCTACCTTGGGTCTGCGTCCTCTCGCGGCATCGCGGATGGCGCGCTACAATCACGCCCTCGCTGGATTCGCCATTCTAGCGTGCGGTCTGGCGATCAAGCTGGGGTTGTAGCCCCCTACCGGGCGCGCAGCTTCGTCCGGGCTAGACCGCCTCGAGTCCGTGCAGCACGGCCAGGAGAAAGTCGCGGTTGTCGGCCGAGAGGTAGCGCATCTCCCCTCCCATCCGATTGAAGGACTTGTTGTAGCGCAGGTAGTAGTCCGGATTGTCGATCGGCGGCTCGCCCTGGCTCCAGTCCCAGTGCGACTCGGCGAGGTCGACGATGGTCATGAAGTGTCCGTCTATGTGTTCTCCGCGCTGAATGGCGAGGTTCTGCGACATGGACAAGGATTTTTCGAAGACCATCGGCGACATGACGGCCGATCCGATCGACATGTAGACCCCGCCGTCGAGATTGGCCACGTTGTTGGCGAAGGTGAGGAAATCACGCTCCGCCGCGCGCCCAATGGCGGCGCAGTGGTTCATCGGGTGCACGTATATGATGTCATGCCCGATCATGGGATGGCTGGTGAAGGGGACGCCCAGACGGAACGCCGCGGCCTGCAAGCCAAAGCGCTTGAATGGGTGCGGCACCGCCATCCAGCCTTCGTTAAGATCGAATCGCCTCACGCTATGCAGCAAGTCGGCCGCGGCCGCGGTCTGCAGCGGTTCGTTCTTGGCATGGACCTCAATATCCTTGAGCAGTGTCCGCTCCGACGGGATCTCAAGGCCTTCGTTCTGTACCATGGCGCCCACCGATTCGCCGTACCCCAGCCCTCGGTACGCCCCAACGATGATGGCCAGATTCAGGTAGAATCCGGTCTCTTCCCAGATTCCAAACTGCCCCTGGGCTACATTCCCGCGGACGTCTTCGCTGCTGTGCCCCTGATAGGCGAATTCCCAGTCGTGGATGATCCCCGCGCCGTTGGTGGCCAGATGGGTGACCCATCCCTCCTCGATGAGCTTGATGAAAACCGGGGCCAGCCCGTTCTTGATGGCATGCGCGCCGAACGTAAGCATGCGCGAATGTCCCGTCTGGCGTGCGACGACGATCCGCTCCACGGTCTCTGTCACGACCGCTTGCCCCGCGGCGGAGAGGTCGGCGGCTTGCGCTGTCACTGGCACGTGGTCTTTTTCGACGAAGACCTTGTCCTTGCGCGCACTCAATGGCTTGACCTTCAGTGCATGTCTGTCTAGCTGTTCGTATGGCATCACACGTTCTCCGTTGGTTGCCGCCGCACCGTCAGATCGTGAACTCGATCGTCGCGATCTTCTTGGCGCCGACACGCACAGCCAGCCGGTTCCCTTTGGGTTCCAGCGACTGCTCTCGCTCTTCATTCATGTTGGTCAGCCACGCCTTTTTGAGAGGTTTGAAGACCTTGAGAAAGCCGCGCACGGCCTTGTTGGTGGGATTGAAGAGGCGGACCACGTAGCTCTTCTTGCGGTCTTCGGCACGTTTGAAGGCGGTTAGTTGCAGGCCCTTCCCGCCCAGTTCCAGGAAGCCCATCGACTTGGGCAGCTCGCCCTTGTGCGGGCCGACCTGGGCCACTTCCAATGGCAAGTTGTGGCCCTCGGCCTCCGCGTATACGCCATTGGTCCAGTCGCCCGCGTGAGGATAGATGGCATAGGTCCACTCGAATGACCCGATGCATTGGGCCAACTCCATGCCGGGGTAGGTTTCCCAACGTCCGAAGACCGGCGAGTTGCGGTAAGTGAACGCACGCAGCAGCGTGATGGCCAGCGGGCGCTCGGCGCGGTCCATGGCTTCGTACTCGCGCAGGCCGGAGTTGTTGAGAATCGCAAACCCTACTTCGCCATCGGTCATGTCGACAAACCGATGCATGGGGTATTGTGGATTGGGCTTACCGTAATAGGCACTGCCTTTCTTGACGGTGATGTCGCGTCCGATCACGTCGAAGCAGGCTTCGGAATCCGTGCGGTCGCAGTTGAGACGCGTCGGGAACACGACACGCAGCCGGTGGTGCTTGCAGGTGTTGGTAAACGAGGTCTTCACGTCCAAACGCTTGGCGCCGGTGCGCAGGGTAAACCTGCTGGCGACTACCATCTCACGGCGCTCAGCCGTGCGCGAGGTGTTGCAGAGTTCGCCCTCGCGGAAATCGACACCTGGCTCGTCGTTGACGCCCACGGGAATCATCATGCGGTAGTCGACCCGCATTCGGGCGAGTAGCGGACCGTCTTCTTCGAGTGCGATGCTGCAGGGCGAACCGTGCGAGGTGATCGTCTCGTTGGAATCAGGTTCCATGTGAATCCACGAATGGCCGGTCTCACCGGTGTCTTCGAGATAATGAAGGCCCCTGAATTCGCGGCCGCTTTCCTTGTGTAGCATGTCGAGGGTGCCGTCGCTGTTGAAGGACACCCGCAGGTGCTCGTTCTCAAGGACGTTGAGTTCCGGCGCAAGCGTGCCGGCGAGATAGGCGAACTGGTCTTCGCGGACGAGATGGTAGGTGCGGTAACCGAATGCCGGGATGTCGTCGACCTCGATGTGACACAGCACGCGTTCCGAGCGCAGCTCGATCGAGATATCTTGCAGATTGCGCACGAGCGTGCCGGCCGGGAACCGCTCCTTGATCTGCAAACGTCCCTTCGTTTTGCCGTCCGGGGTCTGGACGCTGAAGGCTTCGTAGTCCATGTTCTGCGGCATGTCGACATAGGCGGAGATCACGCCGCTGCGCTTGAAGGGGCAGGGATTGAAGATGGTAAGTACGGCGTCTCTCTCGGTGAGGTCCGAGTTGTCGATCCGGATCTGGACGGCCTGCATCCCGCGCCGCGCGAGGCCCTCGCTGATGATATCGATCTGATCGGCGCGGTAGAGCGAGTCCTTTTCCATCTGGTCGACACCGGCGCCGGTGATGGTGTCATGCGGGTGGTTCTTGAGAAGCAGCTTCCAGCAGCGGTCGAGGGCCGACTTGACATACTCCCCTCCCACCATCGAGCCGATGGCGCTCCACGGCTCGGCCAGCCGCTGCAGATTGACTTCGGAACGATGGTTGGACTGCTTGAGCCGAGGCCGCGCGCTGATGATGTCGCCGAACAGATACGTCCATTTGCCCGTGGAACCGGGGTCACGGCTTTCGCCCGTCAGCACGATCGGGTTCTTGACCTCTTTGCGCATCGCGTCCATATACTCTTGCAGGCTGGAGAACTTGATGGTGTGCTCTGGCATCGTCTTGGCCATGATCTTCTGACACAGCTTCATGACGGCCGTTTCTTTGGGGTCGGGATTGGAGGAGTCGAACCCCTGCATGCAGCAGATTTGGCTCGTGGAGAAATGCTCGGACTCGTCCTCCACGAGCTTGCGAAGCTGTTCGGGGATCGGTGCGTCGTTCCAGACTTTTTTCTTGTCGTCCAACACGTAGTAGTGACCGCGCGGGTTGCGTTCCGAGGCCAGGCGGAACGGCGACGACCCGCGATCCCAGTCGTAACGGGCGAACACGTCGTCGGAGCCATAGCGCAGCACGCGATAGATATAGACGTAGTAACTGAAACGGCTCATGCAACCGAAACGCATACCCAATAGGCGCGAACCGTCCGGTCCTTCGAGGATGTATTCGCTCTTGGCCGTGTTGATTCCACGATAGAAGATGATGGTGTCGATACCGAAGCCATTGTAGATCTGCGGCATCTGCGAGGTCTGACCGTAGCCGAAGGGCGTGTAGCCGCACTTGGACACCTTGCCCAGGGACTTCGCCACGCGGTGTCCCACGACGAGGTTGCGCACGAGGGATTCGGCGTTGACGATGTACTCCTCGGGAAGCGAGCACCACGGGCCTACGATCAGGCGGCCCGACTTGACGTGTTTCTCGATCGTATCGCGCTTTTCCGGACGCAGTTCGAGGTAGTCCTCCACGCACAGCGTCTGCGAGTCCATCGTAAACGAATGGAACTCCGGATCTTTGTCTAGCAGGTCGAGTAACTCGTCCATGAAGTCCAGCAGCAGCAGGCGGGTCTCTTCGAACGGATACCCCCACTCCCGGTCCCAGTGCGAGTTGCTTACGACGTGCAGTGTCTTGCCCTTGTCAGCCATGGCCGTCTCTCCATCCTGCGTTCTCTGAAGGAAACCAATTCTACCAACGCGCCTGAGAGATTTACAGCATGGGAAGAAAGCACGTGGCACACGAGCCCCGAAAGCCCCCATACAGTCTCGCATCGCGCGCGACAGCGCTCAGAAGGTGGCTCGCACGGGCTCGATCTTGCCCAGGGCTTCTACCCCGACTCCTCCCCCTGCGCACTCGGAGGGAGCGCCTACTTGCGCCGGTCAAGCACGTAATTCGACTTCTGGGATCGCTTGGCGTACCGCTTCAGTTCCGCCAAACGGGTACTGGCGGCGGCGAGGTGTTTGATCCGCGCCGTGCCGGTGTCCAACGCCACGATGGTAACCGTCATCAGGGGGAAGGTCTTCGCGCCCCCGCGCCGGTCGGTTGAACGAATCACACCGGCTTGCCGGTCCTCTTCATCGTAAAAACTTGGCACGATGGAATCGAAGTTTCGCGTAACCTCGTCGCAGACCTCTACCAGGCACTCGGGCGGAGTGAGGAAGATGAAGTCGTCTCCCCCGACGTGCCCCACATGGGTATCGCTGCTATCGAGCGCAGTCACGGCATTGACCAAGACACGCGCCGTCATCCGGAGGACCTCGTCCCCGCGGCTGAACCCGTACTTGTCGTTGTAGGGTTTGAAGTTGTCGAGATCGAGATACGCCAGCGCGAATGAGCGCCCCGACCCCAGACGGTACCCGGCTTCGCGCATGATGGCTTGATTGCCCGGAAGGCCGGTGAGGGGATTTGCATCGATGTCGCGCCGGGCGCGGGCCAAGGCCAGCCGCACGCGCGAGACCACCTCGCCGGGGGTCCAGGACTCCATCAGATAGTCATCGGCCGGCAGCGCCTCCCAGTCGCTCTCCGTGGCCGTCTCCTCCCGTGCGAGGATCAGCAGCACAGGCAAGTGACCGTACACGTTGTCGGCTTTCAGACGGCGTACCGACTCCTCAAGTGCCGCCCCGTCGCGCGAAGCGTCCAAGACCAGGCACTGGGGTGGGGATGCGTAGATCGCCGTTAGCATGGCCCCAGAGTCGGCACACGTCGCGGCGCGGAAACCCGCGTCTTCCAGTTCCGCGCAGGCCGTCTCACGGATTCCACCGTCCGCGCTAACGACAAGCACTTCCAGACCCCGACCGTCGTTCATCGCCTCTAGGCTCCTTCGGCAAAGATATCAGCGCCCACGGCGAACGCGGCCTCCGCCTGGGCCAGGGCACGGTCAATCTGTTCGACGCCTAGATACAGGGACGCGAACGCCTGGTGGTCGATAGCGGGCATTATGGGATCGCCCGGCTCACCGTACCCCATGCCTCGGGCCAGGATGTCGGCCACGTGTACCACGGCGACAACATCCTGATTGGTCTCGGCTTCGAGGGGACTGTGATGGTGCTTCAAGGTATCCATCAGACGCTCCGCCATATGCCACTCGTGGCCCAGCCAACCCGCGACGGCCATGTGGTCTGTACCGAAGACCAGGCGCTCGGCTTCGGCGATGTGGCAGTTTCGAACCTGGGCGATCTCGCGTGCGCGGGCGTACTCCCCCGGTTCAAGATAGGATAGGATCGCCTTGCCGATGTCGTGCAGTAGGCCGGCGGTCATGACTTCTTCGACGTCGTCCATGGCCAGTTCCTTGGCCAGTTCGCGGGAGAGCGTCGCGCAGCCCAAGCAGTGCTCCCACAGTCCGACGGCGTGTTCGCCGAACGCGCCGAACACGGAAGTGCCCATAATCAGGCCTTTGACAACGTTGAAGCCCAATAAGACGAGGGCATGGTTCACGGAGGAAATTCGACCCGGAAAACCATAGATGGACGAGTTGACGAGCCGGAGGATCCTTGCGCTGAGGACCTGATCCTTCGCGATCAAGGCACCCACTTCCGCCGCCGTCGCCTGATCATCCTCGACCATGCACCCAATCTGCCGCACTACCGTCGGCAGAGTCGGGAGCGAGGACAGCTCCGCCACGCGCTGTTCCAGTGCTTCTAGAGCCATACCTACCCCTGTTTCCACCTAGCCCGCATCGCTCACCAAACGCTCTGCTGCGAGCGTGTATCTGCCGTCATCTCAAGACGTTCTCTTGTTCGCCGAGTTCGGCGTGTTTCAACACGCGGTCGCCCGGCTCACCGCATGAACGTCTTGATCTGGCGGCATCTACACGCTCTC